>JASLFM010000145.1 GCA_030150585.1 Acidovorax sp. | reverse complement strand
GCCGAGGTGCCGATGGCCACGAGCAGGTCCATGTTGCCCGAAAGCGCCCGCGCGGCATGCCAGCCTGCCTTGTAAAAGCGTGCGCCGAGCACGAATTGCACGGGCGTGGCGAGCAGGAATTGCACCCAGGCCGGCAGCATCCAGTGCTGGCCGAACAGGTCGCCCACCATCGGCAGCACGAGCGGCGCCGACAGCAGCAGCCCGATGGCCACGGGCGCGAAGCCCGCCCAGGGCGACAGGTCCTCCACCTCGGCCGGCGCCTGGACCGAACGCGGCTCGTAGCCTGCGTTGCGCACGGCGCGGCGCAGCAGCGCGTCCATGGCGGCGCCCTCGGCGCCGGGCGGCGGCGTGAAGGCGATGCGCGCCGTTTCGGTGGCCAGGTTCACCGTGGCATCCTGCACGCCCGGCACCTTGCGCAGCGCACGCTCCACACGCCCCACGCAGCTCGCGCAGGTCATGCCGCCAATGCCCAGGTCCAGGGTGTCCAGGGGTTCGGGGGTCAGGGTGGTGGTGTTCATGGATGCAACCGTAATCCTTGACATCATGGCAAAGTCAAGCCTTGGGGTACATCAACCTTGTTGCCATCTTTTCTTCGCGGGAACGCTTGACCCTGCCATGGTGTCAATGTTCATGATTCCGCCACCAACCACTTTTCACGGAGCCATTCCATGCAACACACCCTCCAAGTCCAAGGCATGACCTGCGGCCATTGCGAGCGCAGCGTCACCCAGGCCGTGCAGCGCGTCGACCCCGACGCCACCGTGCGCATCGATCGCGCCCAGGGCCAGGTCGTGGTGGAAAGCGACGAGCCCCGCACGGCCCTGGCCGCCGCCATCGCCGAAGAAGGCTACACGGTCGCCCCATGAACGGCAAAGCCCAGGCCTGGCCTGTGCCCATCGGCACCGCCGCGCAGCGCGCGGGGGTGTCTGCGCGCATGGTGCGGCACTACGAATCGCTGGGGCTGCTGCAGGGCGTGGCCCGCACCGACAGCGGCTATCGCCAGTACACCGAAGCCGATGTGCGCAGCCTGCAATTCATCCGCCGAGCCCGCGACCTGGGTTTTTCGATGGAAGAAATCACCGAACTGCTGGGCCTGTGGCAAGACAAGCAGCGCGCCAGCAGCCAGGTCAAGCGCATTGCCCAGGCCCACATCGACGACCTGAGCCAGCGCATTGCCGCCATGCAGGCCATGCAGCGCACGCTGCAGTCGCTGGTGGGCTGCTGCCAGGGCGACGAGCGGCCAGACTGCCCCATCCTGGACGACCTGGCCGCGCCGCCCGGGGCGCACGACCACCGGCACTGAATCAGGCGCCGGCCTTCTTGCCCGCCGCTTTGCGCGCGGGCGGGCGCTTCGGCGGCGCCTCGGGCCGGCGCAGCACGCCCACCAGCAGGGTCGCGATGCAGCGCTGCGCCACCTCCTCGGCCGTGTACTCGCCATCGGCCTGGTACCAGCGCCCGATCCAGCTCAGCGCCCCCGCGATCACGAAGGCCGTCATCTTCGGGTCGCAGGGCGCGACCGACCCTTCCTCCACGCCCGCGGCCACGAGGCGGCGGAATTCCTGGTCGATGGCGGACTTGAGGCGCCGCAGCTCCTTGCGGCTCTCGGGCGGCACCTGCTCGTCGCCCACGCGGATCAGGCACATGCCGAAGTCCATGGTCACGATGCGCGCATAGACCTCCATGCAGGCACGCAACTGGTCGATGGCCTTGCCACCCGCACGGCGCGAGGCCTCGATGCCGTCGAGCGTCATCGTGAGGCCCTTGCCGACGCACTGCAGCAGGATCTCGTCCTTGTTCTTCACGTAGTAGTACAGCGTGGGCTTGCTCACGTTGAGCCGCGCGGCGATGTCGTCCAGCGAGGTGGCGTGGAAACCCCGCTCGTTGAAGAGCTGCGCCGCTGCCTGCAGCACGGCGTTGCGCTTGGCCTCGCGCTGCTGCTCGCGGTCGGCCGGGCTGCCCCAGGGCGAGGCCGCAGGCGGCGCGCTGCTGCGCTTGCGGGTGGGGGTCGCGGCGGTTGTCTTTTTCATCGCCGGGCCGTCCCAAGATGAAAAGCGGCCCCCGTGGGGGGCAGCGCCCACACGAAGTGGGAAGCGTGGGGGTCATTTTTCATGGCGCGTATTACACCGGGAAAGTACCGATGCCCTGTGCTGGAGGCTCCAACCAGAATCTACTCGTGAGTAAACAGTCTACGTAAAAGTAGACATCTGTCCGGTTCGCACAAACCCGTAGAAGAAGCCGATGGAGACAAGCACCCCTACTCCCTTGCTGCAGGTGGATGGCGTCACGCTGGCGTTCGGCGGCGTGCGGGCGCTGTCGGGCGTGGGCTTCGCCGTGCAGCCCGGCTCCATCACGGCCGTGATCGGCCCCAACGGCGCGGGCAAGACGTCCCTCTTCAACACCATCTCGGGCTTCTACCGGCCCACGGGCGGCAGCATCCGGTTCAAGGGCCAGGACATCACGCGCATTCCCGCGCCGCGCCGCGCGCGCATGGGGCTGGGGCGCAGCTTCCAGAACATTGCGCTCTTTCGCGGCATGACCGTGCTCGACAACATCAAGCTCGGCCGCCATGCGCACCTGAAGACCAACGTGTTCGACGCCCTGCTCTACCTGGGCCGCGCGCGCCGCGAAGAGGCCGAGCTGCGCCGCGACATCGAGGAGCGCATCATCGACTTCCTCGAGATCGACCACATCCGCCACGCGCCCGTCTCGGCCCTGTCCTACGGCCTGCAAAAGCGCGTGGAAATGGCGCGGGCCCTGGCCATGCAGCCCGAGATCCTCATGCTCGACGAACCCGTGGCCGGCATGAACCGCGAGGAAACGGAAGACATGGCGCGCTTCATCCTCGACGTGCGCGCCGAATGGGGCGTGACGGTGCTGATGGTGGAGCACGACATGGGCATGGTCATGGACCTGTCGGACCATGTGGTGGTGCTCAACTTCGGCCAGGTCATCGCGCAGGGCACGCCCGCCGTGGTGCAGGCCGACCCCGAAGTCAACCGCGCCTACCTGGGCTCGGGCGACGTAGGCGCGCTGCGCGCCAAACTGCACGCGGGCGCGCCAGCATTGCAGGGAGCCGCCGCATGATCGACTGGGCCTACCTGTTCGAGATCAGCCTCACCGGCATCGCCGGCGGCGGCCTGTACGCGCTGGCGGCGCTGGCCTTCGTCATGGTCTACAAGGCCACGCGCGTGGTGAACATCGCCATCGGCGAAATGCTCATGGCCGGCGGCTACCTGTTCTTCACCTTCGCCGCGATGTGGGCCATGCCGCTGTGGCTCGCCATTCCCGCGGCCGTGCTGGCCTGCGGGCTGCTGGGCGCGGTCATCGAGCGCACCATGATCCGCCCGCTGCTGGGCGAGCCGCCCATCTCGGTGTTCATGGTCACCGTGGGCCTGGGGTCGGTACTGGTGGGCCTGGTCGAGATGGTCTGGACGGCCGACCAGCGCCGCCTGCCGGACTTCATGCCCAGCCAGCCCATCGTGATCGGCGACGCCTTCCTCGCGCCCAAGGTGTTCTGGGGCGCGGTGATCGCCCTGGTGTTCATCGCGGCGGTGCTGCTGGTGTTCCGCTTCTGGCGTGGCGGTGTGGCCCTGCGCGCCACGGCCAGCGACCAGGCGGCCGCCTATTCCGTGGGCATCAACGTGCCGCGCGTGTTCTCGCTGGCCTGGGTGGCCTCTGCCATGCTCGCGGCCATCTCCGGGATCATCGTCGGCTCCATCGGCGGCATTTCGTCGAGCATGGGCGTGTTCGGCCTGTCGGTGCTGGTGGTGGTGATCGTGGGCGGACTCGATAGCGTACTGGGCGCGTTGGTGGGCGGGCTCGTCATCGGGCTGGTGGAGGCGCTCGCGGGCGCCTACCTGGGCGGCGAATACAAGCTGCTGGCCACCTTCGTGGTGCTGGTCGCCATCCTCATGCTGCGCCCCTACGGCCTGTTCGGCACGCACGAAATAGAGAGGCTATGAAACACCCCCTGAGCCGCTTCGCGTCTTCCCCCTCCAGGGGGACACCGCCACTGGCCCGGCAAAGCCGGTTCCACGGCGGTCGCTGGCACGGCCTGCTCCGCGGCCTTTTGCACCGCAGTGCTTCTCCACATGGGCTGGCAATGTCAGCGGCCCACGGCGTTTTGGAGCAATAGATGCGCATCGGAACCCTCAAGGAAAGCTACGTCGCCGATGCGGCGCTGTTCGACTCGCGCACGCAGCATGCATGGCTGGCCATCGCGGCCGCGCTGCTCGTTCTGTTCCCCTTCGTGGCCAGCGACTACTGGCTCTACCTGGCCTGCCTCGTCGCCATCAACGTGGCAAGCAGCACGGGGCTCAACATCCTCACGGGCTACACGGGCCTGGTGAGCCTGGGGCAGGCGGCCTTCATGGGCCTGGGCGCGTACACCGTGGCCATCCTGCAGGCGCGCTGGGGCACGCCGTTCCTCCTCAACCTGCTCGCGGGCGGCGCGGTGGCCATGGTGGGCGGCATCGTCGTGGGCATTCCCTCGCTGCGCGTGAAGGGGCTGTACCTGGCCATCGCCACCATCGCGGCGTCGTTCATCGCGCATTTCCTGTTCGCCAACCTCCAGCTCACGGGCGGCACGGCGGGCCTCTCGATGCAGCCCGCGCGCTTCTTCGGCATGGACCTGGACACGTCCTTTCGCCTCTACTGGCTCATCGTGCCCGTGACGGCGCTCATGCTGCTGGGCGCGGCCAACCTGTTTCGCACGCGCATCGGGCGCGCCTTCATCGCCATCCGCGACCGCGACATCTCCGCCGAGGTGCTGGGCATTCCGCTGCTGCGCTACAAGCTGCTGTCGTTCGGCCTGTCGTCGTTCTACGCGGGCGTGGCCGGCGGGCTGTGGGCGTACTTCTTCCGCGTGGTCACGCCCGAGAGCTTTCCGCTGTCGATGTCGATCTTCTTCCTCGCGGCCATCATCGTCGGGGGCATGGGCTCCATCCTGGGCGGCATCCTGGGCGCGGTGTTCATGACCATGGTGCCCGAGCTGCTCAAGCTCGCCGTCGACCTGCTGCCCGGCGGCAGCGCGCTCACCGTGTTCCTCTCGCCCGTGCGCCTGGTGGTCTTCGGCGGGCTGATCGTCGGCTTTCTGGTCTTCGAGCCGCTGGGGCTCGCAGAAATGTGGCGCCGCGTGCGCCGGTTCTTCCACCTGTGGCCCTTCCGCAACTAAAGGAGACAGACATGCAACGCATTTCCACCCAACGCCGCCGCCTCATGCTGGGCGCGGCCGCCACCGGGGCCGCCGCGCTCACGCACCCGCTCTCGGTGCTCGCGCAGGGCAGCGAGGACATCGTCATCGGCGGCTCCATCCCCATGACCGGCGTGTTCGCGTTCGCGGGCGTGGGCATCAACGCGGGCATCCAGGACTACGTGAAGATCGTCAACGACGCGGGCGGCATCAAGGGCCGCAAGGTGAAGTACGTGCCCGAGGACACGGGCTACAAGGTGGACGTGTCGGTGGCCGCGTTCAAGAAGATCACCAGCCAGAACAAGGTCAACCTCTACTACGGCGACTCCACGGGCTTCTCCAAGACCATCAACCCCGAACTGGAGCGCAACGGCAACATCCTCATGGCGGGCGCCTCGTTCGCCAGCGAACTGAACGACCCCAAGAAGTACCCGCACCAGTTCCTCGTGGGCCCCGACTACACGGAGATGTTCAGCATCCTGCTCAAGCACATCGCCAAGGAGAAGCCGGGCGCCAAGGTGGCCTTCGTCTACTCCGACTCCGAATTCGGCCGCGACCCCATCGAGAAGAGCGAGGCCGAGGCCAAGAAGCTCGGCCTGTCGGTGCCCATCAAGATCATGACCCCGGCGGGCAGCGTGGATGTCTCCACCGAGGTCATCAAGCTGCGCCGCGCCGCGCCCGACTACACCATCTTCCACGGCTACATCCTCGCCCCCATCCCCGAGTTCATCACCCAGGGCAAACAGCAGGGCATGCAGTCCAAGTGGATGGGCACGTTCTGGACCATGGACAGCTCCACCGTGATGAAGATGGGCGAGGCCGGCGACGGCTTCATGGGCGTGATGCCCTACCGCTACTACTACGACACCGAGAAGGCGCCCATGCTCGAGAAGATCCGCGCCCTGCGCCCGGAATACCAGAGCACGGCCTACATGCAGGGCTTCCTCGCGGCCATGCTGTTCCTGGAATCGGCCAAGCGCTGCCTCGACGCGAACAAGCCGCTCACGGGCGGCAACCTCAAGGCCGCGCTCAACAGCCTCAAGGACTTCGACACCGGCGGCCTGATCGGCGTGCCGCTCACCATCACCGGCAACTCCCTGCCCGTGGGCCGTGTCTACAGGGCCGACATGAAGGCGCAGAAGATGGTCCCCGCCTCCGACTGGATCAAGCTCTGAGATGACCCCGCAGGCCACGGACAACGTCCTCGAAATCAACAACATCGAGGTCGTCTACAACAAGGTGGTGCAGGCCCTGCGTGGCCTGTCCCTGGCCGTGCCGCGCGGCCAGATCGTGGCGCTGCTGGGCAGCAACGGCGCGGGCAAGAGCACCACGCTCAAGGCCGTCTCGGGCCTGCTCGCGCTCGAGAACGGCGCGCTCGAATCGGGCAGCGTGCGCTTCAACGGGCAGAGCACCGAAGGCGTGGCGCCGCAGCGGCTCGTGCGCCAGGGCCTGTCGCACGTGATGGAGGGGCGGCGCGTCTTCGAAGACCTCACCATCGAGGAAAACCTCATCGCCTCCACCTATGCGCTCACGGGCCGCGCGGGTGCGGGCAAGCCGGACTTCGACCTCGTCTACACCTACTTCCCGCGCCTGCACGAACGGCGCAAGGGCCTGGCGGGATACCTGTCGGGCGGCGAGCAGCAGATGCTGGCCATCGGCCGCGCCCTCATCGCGCGGCCCGAGCTGATCCTGCTCGACGAGCCCTCGCTGGGCCTTTCCCCCAAGCTCGTGGAGGACATCTTCACCATCATCGCGCGCATCAACGCCGAGCGCGGCACCTCCATGCTGCTGGTGGAGCAGAACGCCACCGTGGCCCTGGCCGTGGCGCACGGCGGCTACATCATGGAGAACGGCAAGATCGTCATCGACGGCACGGCCGAGCGCCTGGCCAGCGACTCCGACGTGCGCGAGTTCTACCTCGGCACGGGCGGCAGCGGCGAAGCCAAGAGCTTCAAGGACATCAAGCACTACAAGCGCAGGAAGCGCTGGTTGTCATGAACCTTCCCGACCTCACCCTGCCCCAGATGCTGCGCGAGCGCGCGCGCACCGACGGCCGCCGCGTCGCCATCCGGCAAAAGGACTTTGGCATCTGGAAGCCCTTCACCTGGGCGCAGTACCACGAACGTGCCTGCCACTTCGGCCAGGGCCTGGCGGCGCTGGGCCTCGCGCCGGGAGGGCACCTGGGCGTGATCGCCGAGAACCGCATCGAATGGGTGCTCGCGCAGATGGGCGCGGGCCTGATCGGCGCCGTGACCGTGGGCGTGTACCCCACCAGCCCCACGAACGAGGTGGCCTACGTGGTGGGCCATGCCGACATAGAGATCGTGGTCTGCGAAGACCAGGAGCAGACCGACAAGGTGCTCGAAGCGCTGGACCGGCTGCCGCGCCTGCGCAAGATCATCGTCATGGAACCGAAGGGCCTGCGCAGCTTCGCACCCGAGGCGCGCGCGCTCATCGCCACCTTCGACGAGGTGGAGCGCCTGGGCGCGCAGACAGGCAACGGCGCGGTGATCGACGCCGCCCTCGCGCGCCAGCGGCTGGACGACATCGGCCTCATGATCTACACCTCGGGCTCCACCGGCGCGCCCAAGGGCGCGATGATCTCGTGGCGCAACATGCGCGGCGTGGTGCCCGGCATCGCCGAGCGGCTGCAGCTCGATGCCGGCACCACCCACCTGTCGTACCTGCCGCTGTGCCACGTGGCCGAGCAGATGCTCACGGCCTTCGTGCCCATCTACCTGGGCTCGCAGGTGAACTTCGGCGAATCCATCCGCACCGTGCAGGAGGACCTGCGCGAGGTGGCACCCAGCATGTTCCTCGGCGTGCCGCGCATCTGGGAAAAGCTGCACGCCGCCATCAGCATCAAGATGCAGGAGACAGGCCGCCTGCGCCGCGCGCTGTTCGAGCGCGCCTGCGCGGCCTGCGCGCCGCTGGCCGAGAAGCCGCGCAGCCAATGGACGCTCTCCGAACGGCTGCGCTACGGCCTGAGCTACTGGACCGTGCTGCGCGCGCTGCAGAACTTCATCGGCCTGCGCCAGGCGCGCGTGGCGCTCACGGGCGCGGCCCCCATTCCACCCGACGTGGTGCGGTTCTTCCGCACGCTGGGCGTGCCGCTGATCGAGGTCTACGGCCTGACCGAATCCACCGGCATGGTCACCGGCCACCGACTCGACCGCGTGGTGGTGGGCACCGTGGGCCCCACCACGCTGGGCGTGGAGCACCGCATCGCCGCCGACACGGGCGAGCTGCAGATCCGCGGCGACATGGTGTTCGCGGGCTACTACAAGAACCCGGAAGCCACGGCGCAGTCCATCCAGGACGGCTGGCTGCACACGGGCGACGTGGTGCGCGAGGAACAGGGCCAGATCAAGATCGTGGACCGGCTCAAGGACATCATGATCACGGCCGGCGGCAAGAACCTCACGCCCTCCGAGATCGAGAACACGATGAAGGCCAGCCCTTACATCAAGGAGTGCATCATCGTCGCCGACGGCCGCCGGTTCGTGGGCGCGCTCGTGCAGATCGACCTGGAGACCGTGGGCAAGTGGGCCGAAGCGCGGCGCATCGCGTTCACGCACTTCCGCTCGCTGGTCGAAACGCCCCAGGTGCGCGAACTCATCGCCGCCGAGATCGCGTCGGGCAACGCCCGCCTCGCGCAGGTCGCCCAGATCCGCCAGTTCCACCTTCTCTCCAAGGAGCTGGACCACGATGATGGCGAAGTCACCGCCACCATGAAGGTGCGCCGCGCCAGCATCTACAAGACCTACGCGGCCGAGATTGAGGCGCTGTATGCCTAGTCAAAAATGCCTTCAGCGCCTTTCCAGACTGCGCAAGCAGCTATCAATTCAGTAGTGCCCATGACCCCACCCCTGCTCCTCAACCGCCAGGGCGCCATCGCCACGCTGCAGTTCAACCGCCCCGAGGCCATGAACGCGCTGGACCTTGCCACCGCCCAGGCGCTGCTCGCCGCCGCCCAGGCCCTCGCCGCCGACGCCAGCGTGCGCGCCGTGCTGCTCAAGGGCACGGGCCGGGCCTTCGTGGCGGGCGGCGACCTGGACTTGCTGCGCGCCGACCCGGTGCAAGGCGCCAAGGACCTGCTCGGGCCGCTGAACGAAGCCCTCGCGCTGCTGCAGAACCTCGACGCCCCCGTCATCGCCCAGGTACACGGCGCGGCGGCCGGCGCGGGCCTGTCGCTCATGCTCATGTGCGATTTCGTGCTCGCGGCCGAGGGCACGAAGTTCAACCTCGCCTACATCAACCTGGGCACCAGCTGCGACGTGGGTGCCTCGTGGGCGCTGCCGCGCCTCGTGGGCCTGCGCCACGCGCTGGAGATCGCCCTGCTGGGTGAAACCCTCACCACCGCCGATGCACTGCGCCTGGGCCTGGTCAACCGCGTGCTGCCCGCCGCCGAGCTGGAGGCCGCCGCCCAGGCCTTCGCCGAGCGCATCGCCAGCGGCCCCACCGTGGCCTACGGCCACATGCGGCGCCTCATGCGCGAGAGCTTCGACCGCGATCTGCCCGCGCAGCTCGCGGCCGAGGCCGCGTCGTTCGGCGCATGCGCCCGGACGGCCGATCTGCGCGAAGGCATCGAGGCCTTCTTCGCCAAGCGCAAGCCAGGATTCACAGGCCAATAAAGGGAAGCCCCATGACCCATCGTGACGTCTTCATCGTCAGCACCGCACGCACCGCCATCGGTACCTTCGGCGGTAGCCTGAAGGACGTGCCCAACACGCAGCTCGCCACCACCGCCGTGAAGGCCGCCATCGCGCGCAGCGGCCTTGCGCCCGACGCCGTGGGCCACGTCGTCATGGGCAACGTGATTCCCACCGACACCAAGGACGCCTACCTCGCCCGCGTGGCCGCCATCGACGCGGGCTGCCCCATCGAGACGCCTGCGTTCAACGTCAACCGCCTGTGCGGCTCCGGCCTGCAGGCCATCGTCTCGGCCGCGCAGGCCATTGGCTATGGTGACTGCGACGTGGCCGTGGGCGGGGGCAGCGAGAGCATGAGCCGCGGCCCCTACTTCGACCAGGG
>JASLFM010000081.1 GCA_030150585.1 Acidovorax sp. | reverse complement strand
CAACTCGTTTCCGGCCGGTGGTTGGGGCTGCGAAAATACGACAGCAGGTGGTGCCAGCAGGTATGTGACCGATATTCACACTACGGCCAACGGCTCTATCGTGGTCAAGGCCCAAGGCATTGACTCCGTAAACATTGACGGCAAAGTTGTGACGCTGGTTCCCTTCAAGGATGCAACCACCGAGATGAGCGCTTCCACCGATCTGAGCAAACCCGTCTTCAAGTGGATTTGCGGTAGCACGACCGCTGCAGCCGCGACCACAATTCCTGCCAAGTACCTGCCTGGCTCTTGCCGCGGTTCTTGATTCCATAAAATTCCCAAACAAAGGAAGGCACCGCCTTCCTTTTTTTATGCTCGCTCATCTCATCGGTTTTTGTTTCTTCATAGGATGGATTTACCCTTTCTATGGACTCCCTATATACCCCTTCTACCAGGAATGGTTGAGTGGAACACTGCTGTGCGTCTGCTTCTTCCTTTATCTATGGCACTGCGGGCGGCAGGCAGAACCGTACAAGACTCTTTTTGTACCAACCACTGCTTGGGCTGTTCTGGGTTTGTTCGCCGTGGGCGTCATTCAATGCATAGCTGAGCTCCATCCCTATGCCCCTGCGATTGCGCTCTATGGCGCTGCAGGTGTTTTATTCTGGATGGCTGTTACCTTGGGCGCCAATATTGCACCGGCATGCCCACCAGATACCCAAGCTTTCGAGCACAAGCTTTTCGTAATAGGCCGTTGGGTATTGTGGAGCGCCATATTCAGCGCTGTGATTACACTGATACAAATCACGGGCTGGGACATCTACATTTTCCCGCTGGTGCGATCACCAGACCTTACCCTTTATAGGCCTTCCGCCAATTTGAGTCAGCCCAATCTAATGACACTGCAATTGGTGCTGGGCCTGGCCGTTCTTGGTTGGATGTACATAGAAGAAAAAATATCCCCTCCTCGGTCTATCGCGATTGCTTTGCTTTTTGCAACTGCAATCTTTTTTGCCAACACCAGAGCGTACCTGCTAATGCTGGCGGCTCTTGCCATTTTTTCCTGGAAGCTCCATGCCCCTAAGGCACGGGTCGTGCGCTGGTGGGTGGGTGTGATTCTGCCCTCAATCTTTATTGCAACCGCCCCTTTTCACGCCAGCGTGATGACAAGCCTGGGTTATGCGGGTCGAAGCTCCTTGAATATACTCCCCCACGCAGATGGGCGTTTGGCCATCTGGGGCGCATCACTCCAAATTATTCAGGACCACCCCTGGCTCGGCGTGGGGCTTGGGGCTTATGCCACAGGCTTTTACGATCAAGCCACTTCCTGGTTCGGGACGGTGGGCGCCACGGGCAATGCCCACAATGCCTTACTTCAAATAGCGGCGGAGTGCGGTATATTTGTCGGATTCTGCATTTTTTTACTAATGATCCAATGGCTGCGTAAGGCCCTATGGAGCCAGAATCAGCCCAATTGGATCGTGTTTTTTAACGCAGCAATCGGCGCCATTTTCGCCCACTCCCTTGTAGAGTTTCCGCTCTGGTTCATTTTTTTCCTAGTACCCGCCGGATTTTTCCTGGGAATTACGGCCCATGCCAATGGTAGCAAAATTCACAAAGTGCCCCTCGGGTACCCCTATACCATGCTAGGCATCATACCCGCTCTCATATTAAGCGGCTGGATGTACTTGGACTATATGAAGGTTCGGGAATTTTTTGAGGACGCCGTCACGATCCGAAGTTCGCAGGCGATCGAAAGTTTAGAGTCTTACGAGCAGCCTTCCTGGCTATCCTGGCACCTGCGCTATGCGCAGTTCCTCTTCATGGATGAAAGCAAGGTTTCACCTGAGCACATGTGGATGACTGGTCGCGCGGTAGTGCCTCGGTTTCATTTTTCCATGGGGTTAATGCGTTTCGCACGCATTTCCGCATCAACGAACCACCTGGATGATGCACGCAAGGCCATGACCGTTCTTTACCGGATGAAGCCCAAGGCCTATCTTGCATTCAAAGCGGAAATATTCGATGGGTGCCAACCGGAGCATCCACTGGCCGTATCGTATTGCGCGTTGAGGGAAATAGCGGACGAAATACCTCAAGGGCTGAAGTAGCCTGGGGCATCACCTGAAAGCACCTGGAGATACTCTTCGGGCATCACGCCGCCGCAAAGCTCCCCGACTTGCCACCATATTTCTCCAGCACCCGCACGCTTGTCATTACCATGAGCTTGTCCACCGCCTTGCACATGTCGTAGATAGTCAGCAACGCCACCTGCACGGCCGTCAATGCCTCCATCTCCACCCCCGTCTGCCCCACGGTTTCCACCGTGGCGGTGCATTGCACGGCATGTTCATCGGGTAATAGCGAAAACTCCACCGCCACCCGCGTCAATGCAAGCGGATGGCACAGCGGAATCAGGTCACTCGTCTTCTTCGCCGCCATGATCCCCGCGATGCGCGCCACGCCCAGCACATCGCCCTTCTTGGCCGTGCCCGCCTCGATGATCGCGAGCGTGGCGGGTTGCATCTCGATGCGGCCGGTGGCCACAGCGATGCGGTGGGTGGCGGGCTTGGCGCCTACATCCACCATGTGGGCTTGGCCTTGGGCGTCGAAGTGGGTCAAGGAAGACATATCGCGGCAGGGTGGGTGATCGTTACAGGGCCGTTGACGAAACATTCAACGGTGCAAGGCATCATACGGGGATGTGGAACCGCACACGAGCGCCAGGACACACCATCGCGCAGCCGCCCCTTCCGATGCACGATTCCAAGCCATATCGGCCGCTCGCGCATGTCAGCAGGTCGCTGGTAGCTTCTTTATTGATAGCATTCAGCGCCGTTCACATTGCTCCCGCCATGGCCCAGCCCCGGCTCCCAACGCTGGGCGATGGCAACGAGCTCACGACCAGCGCCGAGCGCAAGCTGGGCGACCGCATCATCCGCGAGCTCTACCGCGACCCGGACTACATCGACGATGCCGTGCTGCTCGAATACGTGCAAGGCATTTTCCAGTCCCTGGTAGCCGCCGCACGCGCGCGCGGCGAGTTGTCGCCCGAGCTGGACGAGCGCTTCGCGTGGGAGATCCTGCTCGGCCGCGACCGCACGGTCAACGCATTCGCACTGCCCGGCGGCTACCTGGGCGTGCACCTGGGGCTGATCGGCGTGGTGGCGAGCCGCGACGAGCTGGCCTCGGTGTTGGCGCATGAACTGAGCCACGTCACGCAGCGCCACATTGCACGCCTGCTGTCGCAGCAGCAACGCCAGACGCCGTTGATGCTGGGGGCCATGATCCTGGGCGCGCTGGCAGCCAGCAAGAGCCCCGGTACGGCCCAGGCGCTCATGATCGGAGGGCAGGCCGTGGCGGTACAGAACCAGCTCAATTTCTCGCGGGACATGGAGCGCGAGGCCGACCGCATCGGCTACGGCCTCATGGAGCCCGGTGGCTTCGCGCCCGAGGGATTCGTGAGCATGTTCGACAAGCTCCAGCAGGCCAACCGCATCAATGACAACGGCAGTTGGCCCTATCTGCGCAGCCACCCGCTGACCACCCAGCGCATCGCCGACATGCACTCGCGCCTGCCTCCCGGCCAGACCAGCGCGCCCGCCCCCGTTCCGACCGTGGAGCACGCCATGCTCGCGGCGCGTGCGCGCGTGCTCTCGCGCCCCGGGGTCGACGTGCTGCGCCTGTGGGTGAATGAGCCGCAGGGCGGCGGCTTCGCCGCGCAGCCGCTACCGAAGCGCGCAGCAGCCTGGTATGCGGCGGCGCTGGGCTACGCGCAGTTGCACGACTATGCCGCCGCGCGGCGCATGATCGCGCCGCTGCGCGAGGCTGTGCAGGACGATGCCGCTGCCATGCGCCAAGTGCGGTTGCTGGCTGCAGAAGTGGAACTTGACGCGGGCCAGCCAGCGGCTGCCCTTCAGCAACTGCCCGCGGTCAGTATCGCGCGGCCCGAGCTGGTGCTGCGCTCCCAGGCTTTGCTGCGCCAGGGCCAGGGGGCGGAGATGACTGGCCTGCTGCAAACCTGGCTCGCCAACCACCCGCAAGATGCCACGCTGTGGCAGCTGCTCGCAAGCTGCTGGCAGCAGCAGGGACAGCCCTTGCGCGCCATCCGCGCCGATGCCGAGGCACAGGCCGCGCGCTACGACTATGCGGCCGCCGTGGACCGCTTCAAGGCCGGGCAGGAACTGGCGCGCAAGAGCGGCGCGCAGAATGACTACATCGAGGCGTCAATCATCGACACCCGGCTGCGCGCCGTGCAGTCACGCCTTCGAGAACAGGCCGCCGAGCGCTGACTCGATCACCACGCCCAGCGCCGAGTAGATCAGCGAACCCAGCAGCGCAGCCCCGAAGCCGCGCACGTGGAAGCCTTCGAGCACGCTCGCCGCAGCCCAGAACATCAAGGCGTTGATCACGAAGAGGAACAGCCCCAGCGTGACGACGGTCACGGGCAACGTGAGCACCACGAGTACGGGCCGCAGCACCACGTTGAACAGGCCAATGACGAGAGCCGCGACCATCGCGGCCCCGAAGCTGCGCACTTCCACCCCGTTGTAGATGTAGGCCACGAACAGCAGGGCAGCGGCGCTGAGCACCCATTTGAGCAGCAGTTTCATGCGGGCCAGCATAACACCGGCACGCAGGAAAGTGGCAGCCCCGCCCCGCGCTCAGTCGGCCGTGACGAGGAAGAACAGGGCACCCAGGCTCGCTAGGGTGCCGGGCAGGCTCCAGCGGCCAGGCTCGCCCGCCGGCGCCTGCGCCTCGGCCTTGGGCCGGCGGGCGTCAACCACCTGGGCGGCGCCGTGCTCGGCCTGCAGTTGCTCTGCCAGCTCCGTCAGCGGCCCTTTTGCGAGCACCGTGGTGACGCCGCTGCTCCCCGCCTGCAGCCAGGGCAGCACCTGCGCGAACAGCTTGTCGGCCCATTTGATGCGCCAGCTCTCGCGCGCGCTGTGGCTCACCCACTTGCTGATGCGGTGCGTCATGCGCGGCGCGCAGGCCACCACAAGCCAGTGCGTGGCGCGGGCCGAGGGCTGGGCGCACAGCGGCTGCAGCAGCAATCGGGCATGGTCGGCATCGTCCACGTAGACGATGACGCGGTGCGGTGCATTCGAAGCGGGCGAAGGGTGCATGAAGCGGTGCCTCCCATCTCAGGCCGAAGGGCCCGAATCTGTCACTGCGCAAGGGCTGCCCTCGGTCTTGCGGCGGTTGTGCAGCCAGCCCGCAGCCAGCACGCCGGCAATGGCCGCCACGATCAGGCCCCAGTACGCCACCTGGTGCAGGGTTTCGGGGCCCTGAAACACGCTGGCCAGCAGTTTCTCGTTCACGATCATCTTACCGGCCGTGAAAGCAAGCACCGCCGCGCCGAGCTGGATGATGATGGGGAAGCGCTCGACGAGCTTGAGCACCATGGTGCTGCCGAACACAACGATGGGCACGCTGATGAGCAGGCCGATGACCACCAGGTCGAACGCGCCCTGCGCGGCACCCGCCACGCCCAGCACGTTGTCGATGCCCATGAGCGCATCGGCGATCACGATGGTCTTCATCGCACCCCAGAACGTGGTGGCTGCAGGACCGTGGTCCTCGCCGCCGCCCTCCTCGGCAAGCAGCTTGTAGGCAATCCACAGCAGGCCCAGCCCGCCGGCGAGCATGAGGCCCGGGATCTTGAGCAGCCAAACCACGGCCACGGTCATGGCCGAGCGCACGGCGATGGCGCCGACAGTTCCCCAGACGATGGCTTTCTTCTGGTGTTCCTTGGGCAGGTTGCGGGCTGCAAGCGCGATGACGATGGCGTTGTCGCCCGCGAGCACGAGGTCGATGAGAATGATGGCCAGCAGCGCCGTCAGCCATTGGGTGGAAAACATTTCCATGGGCAGTTCCGTGTTGTGTGTCGTGTAGATACCAATCAACACCCGCCAAGGCCGGAACGATGGGCCCGCCCCGCATGGAAGCCAAGCGCGCACCCTTCGACCAAACCCAGCCGGGTCCAATCAAAGGTCTTGCTCGGCACACGGTCCCGGTGGACCGCATGGATATGCCCGGACAGCCGGAAGCGACGCTTCGTATTGACGACTGTGCCGATGCCCCGTGTCACGGAGCGAGGAGCTACTCCCCTTCGAGGCCACGATTGAAACACAGGCCGCGCGCGCCCCGCAAGGCACAAAACCCCATGCCGCGCTGACCTAATTCAAATCAAATCGGTCCATAGCGCTCGCCAATATTGCGCTGCCAGCTATGCAAACAGGAGCAAACAAAACCCTCCGAGCCACGGGGCCGCCGCGGCGGCTATGATCCGACCCCGCTGTTTCCACCCCATGCCCACCCTGCACATCACCGACATCGAAGCCGCCATCAACCACTGGCGCGAGCGCAGGCCTTCGCCCGATGGCGTGGCGCTGTCGCCCGAGGTGCGCGCACTGGCCGAGGTCTACGCACTCATGGTGTTCGCACACGAGACCGAGGCCGACGAGCGGGGTTTTCCGCCCGACGCCATGGCCGCCTGGCTCGCCTGGTACGACACCACGCCCGACACGCCCTGCATCGCCATCTGCTCCACGAGCCAGGGCGACGACCTGTGCAAAGGCTGCGGCCGCACGTTCGCGGAGGTGCAGCACTGGCCTGGCATGGGCCCCGTGGAAAAGCGCATGGTCTGGCACCGCATCACGGCCGAGGGCACGGCCTGGCGCTTTCACCGCTACGCGGAGCGGGCCGCCGAGGGCCCGCGCGCGGCCAAGGCATAGTCTCGCGCTGTACGGCGGGCTTGCAAAAGGCTAAGGTGCGGCCATGCTGCGTCTGACCCAGGCCCCGAATATCGCAATCGCCACGCTGTGGGCCGACCTGCTGTGCGAAGCCGGCCTCGCGGCCTCGGTACAGCGACAGCACCTGGGCGCGGCCGCGGGCCAGCTTCCGCCCGACCAATGCCTGCCCGAAATCTGGCTGCGCCACGAGGAGCACGCGCCCCGCGCACGGGCGCTATTGCAGCAGTTGCAGGACCTGCCGCAGCGCCGATGGCAATGCCGCTGCGGCGAGCTGGTGGAAGGAGGCTTCGAGCAATGCTGGGCCTGCGGCGCATGGATGCCGCACGAAGGGCCCTGACGCCCGCTTTGCGGGCCGCAACCTAGTGCGCTACTTCCAGCGCAGCGGCTCCACGTGCACGCTGCCCAGGTTGCTGCTGAGCGTGAGCGCCCCCTCCTGCACAGTGGCTTGCAGCTGCATGCTGCGTTCGGCCAGGCCGGCGAGCTGCTGCGAGGCCTCGGCGGGAATGCGCCACACCTGCAGCCTGTCCAGGCGCGTGAGCTTGGTTTCGATGCCCTTCCACCACACCTCGGCCGCGTGGTGAAAGGCGTAGACCACCACGGCGTCGGCCTTGGAGCAGGCCTTAGCGAGCGGCTTGTCCTCGGGCTGGCCCACCTCGATCCACAGGCGCTTGCGGCCCGTGAAGTCGGTGAGCGAAGCGTCCGGGTCGTCCGGGTCCGACAGGCCCGCGCCGAAAGCCAGCGTGCCATCGCCCCGGCAGGTGTCCTGCAGCTCGTGGGCGTGCAGCGCGAGCGCCACGAGACGCACCATCATGCGCTCGTCGGTCTCGCTCGGGTGGCGCGCAAGGGTCAACGCGTGGTCGGCGTAGTAGCCGTGGTCGATGTCGGCGATGGAGAGGTTCGCCTTGAAAATGGTCGACTTGAGTGCCATGGGGTCAGACGCGGCGTGCCAGCTCGGCGGCCTTGCCGATGTAGCTCGCGGGCGTCATGGCCAGCAGGCGGTCCTTCTCGGCCTGCGGAATCTCCAGGCTGTTGATCAGGCCGTGCAGCGCCTCGGCCGTCACGGTCTTGCCGCGCGT
This sequence comes from Acidovorax sp., assembly GCA_030150585.1. Lineage (GTDB taxonomy): Bacteria > Pseudomonadota > Gammaproteobacteria > Burkholderiales > Burkholderiaceae_C > JASLFM01. Next base: position 6,890 of record JASLFM010000081.1, on the reverse strand, counting down.
GACTTCCTTGAGCTTCTCGTAGGCGCCCTGTACGCCGAAGCGGCGCATCACGGTCTGGATGGGCTCGGCCAGCACTTCCCAGCTCGCATCGAGGTCGGCGGCCAGGGCTTCTTCGTTGAGTTCGAGCTTGTTCAGGCCCGTCATCAGCGAGGTGTAGGCCAGGGCGGTGTAGCCCAGCGCCACGCCGATGTTGCGCAGCACCGTGCTGTCGGTCAGGTCGCGCTGCCAGCGGCTGATGGGCAGCTTCTCGGCCAGGTGCTTGAGCAGCGCGTTGGCCAGGCCCAGGTTGCCCTCGGCGTTCTCGAAGTCGATCGGATTGACCTTGTGCGGCATGGTGGACGAGCCGATCTCGCCCGCCTTGAGCTTCTGCTTGAAGTAGCCCAGGCTCACGTAGCCCCAGATGTCGCGCGAGAGGTCGACCAGGATGGTGTTGGCGCGCGCGATGGCGTCGAACAGCTCGGCCATGTAGTCGTGCGGCTCGATCTGGATGCTGTAGGGCTGGAACGTGAGGCCCAGGCCCAGCGGCTCGGGCGTCTCGACGACCTTCTTGCTGAAGGACTCCCAGTCGAATTCGGGCCAGGCGGCCAGGTGGGCGTTGTAGTTGCCCACGGCGCCATTCATCTTGCCCAGGATCTTCACGGCCGCGATGCGCTCCACCGCCGCCTGCAGGCGCACGACCACGTTGGCCAGTTCCTTGCCCACCGTCGTGGGGCTCGCGGTCTGGCCGTGCGTGCGGCTGAGCATGGGCACGGCGGCATGCAGGTGCGCCATCTCGCGCAGCTTCAGCACGATGCGGTCCAGCCCCGGCAGCACGACCTGGTCGCGGCCCGAGCGCAGTTGCAGCGCATGGCTGGTGTTGTTGATGTCCTCGCTGGTGCAGGCGAAGTGCACGAACTCCGAGGCCTTCTCCAGCTCGGGGCGCGCCTCGAACTTGCTCTTGATCCAGTACTCCACGGCCTTCACGTCGTGGTTGGTGGTCTTCTCGATCTCCTTGATGGCAGCCGAGTCGGCCTCGGAGAAATTCTTCACCAGGCCCAGCAGGTAGGCGCGCGCGCCCATGGTGAGCGGCTTGAACTCGGCGAAGCCCGCGTCCGACAGCGCGATGAACCAAGCCACCTCCACCTGCACGCGGCGGTGCATGTAGCCGTGCTCGCTCATGATGGGGCGCAGGGCGGAAAGTTTGGCGGCGTAGCGGCCGTCGAGCGGCGACAGGGCGGTGATGGTGGACAGGCTCATGGGGCTCGATTGTAGGCGGCGGGCTCTCGATAGAATCGGCTGCCCGGCCTCCCGGCCGCCCGTGCTACGGAACAAGAACCATGAAACTGATCGGATCCGCCGCCAGCCCCTACGTGCGCAAAGTGCGCATTGTGCTGGCCGAAAAGAAGCTCGACTACCAGTTCGTGCAGGAAAACGTGTGGGCCGAAGACACCACCATCGCCACCTCCAACCCACTCGGGAAGGTGCCCTGCCTGGTGATGGAGGGTGGCGAAGCCGTGTTCGACTCCCGCGTGATCGTGGAATATCTGGACACGCTCTCGCCCGTGGGCAAGCTGCTGCCCCCGTCGGGCCGCGAGCGCGCCGAAGTCAAGACCTGGGAGGCCCTGGCCGACGGCGTGGCCGATGCGGCCATCCTCGCGCGGCTGGAGGCCACCTGGGCCGGCCGCCAGGACAGCGAACGCTGCCAGGCCTGGATCGACCGCCAGCTGACCAAGGTCAGCGACGGTCTGCGCTCCATGGCCCAGGGCCTGGGTGACAAGCCCTACTGCAGCGGTATCCACCTGAGCCTGTCCGACATCGCCGTGGGCTGCACGCTGGGCTGGCTTGAATTCCGCTTTCCACAGATCGACTGGCGCAGCGAGCACCCCAACCTGGGCAAGCTGCTTGACAAGCTGATGCAGCGCCCGAGCTTCGCGGACACGCGCCCGGCCTGAACGGGACTGCGGCCCCACCAGCAAAAAGGCCACCTTGCGGTGGCCTTTTTGCTGGGCATAAAAAAAGTTGCGAAGCGTCCCGAAACGAATAAGAGAGGGAGGGAGGAGAAGCGTTCCAGGGCTGCAGTCGAAATCCAGGGACCCGAAAGGCTTCGCAACACGAAAACCGGGTGAATGCCCATGGCATTCACGTGTTTTCTAGAGTATGGGCAGATTGCCAAAGTTCCAGGGGTTGTGTGCAAAGAAATGTAAACCCCCTGTGGAACACCGGGAGGACAAGGGGCTTTACACCAACGCGAGCAGCCGTCCCAGGGGCCAGCTCACGCGCACGTCCTTGTGCGCCACCGGGCCCGAGATTTTCCAGGCCGGCTGCGCCGTGTCGCGCGGGATCATCTCGCCCGTCGGCATGCCCGTGCGGCTGAGCACCACGGCCACGCGCGGCGTGGTCGCGGTGGCACCGCGGCGCAACACCACGCCCACCTCCTGGCTGGCCAGGCGCACGAGCGCGCCCGGCGGGTAGATGCCCAGCGCCTTGACCAGCGCGGCGCCGGCTTCGTCCACCTGGTGCGCCTCGTCGTAGTAGCAGGCCTGCATGGCTGCCGTGACCGGCATCGGAGAGCGCGACGCGCGCGGTGCGATGCGCGCGCCGAACACATCGGCGCGCTGGATGAGCCGCGCGAGCTGTTCGCTCTCGCTCCTGCGCGCGAGCGGCCCCGGCGTGCGCTGGTGGTGGCAGCGCACGGCTTCGAGCCAGACGGCGTCGGCAACGCCGAGCTGGCGCAGCAGGGCCTCCGAGCGCGCCGCATGGTCCTCGATGGCAGCGATCTGGGCCGCCGAGAGCGGATCGGTCTGCAGCGCGAGCTGGTCCTGCAGCGCGGTCATTGCAATGTTCATGGACAGCGCGGCGCGGCCCACCTGCAGCACGCGCGCCTCGGGCCAGCGCAGCACTTCGCGCGCGGTAACCATGCATGCCACGGCGACCAGCATGGCGTGGGTGGCGCTGTACATCTGCGTTTCCTGCGCGGAGATGTGGATGAGCGCGAGCAGCGTCGCATCCGGCGCCTGGGCCGTGTGGCGCGCCAGCTCGTCGTGCAGCGTGTGGAAGCGCCCGCTGAAATCGGGCTGCGCCTGCGGGGAGCGCAGCAGCTGCGTGGCGCGCAACTGCAGCTCCGGCCAGGCCGGCGGCCCCAGGGCCTCGCGGTCGCGGGCGGCCTGGGCGCTGGCGCTGATCTTCATCGCGGCGATCTGGCCCAGCGCCGTGTCGGACAGCAGTGCCTGCTGCAACTGGGCCAGGTAGGCGCGGTGGTTCTCACCGGACTCGTCGGTGTCCACGCACAGGCTCAAGCCCCGGGCCACGAGCACCTCCAGCTCGGCGCGGTTGCGGATGACGAAGCCCTTCTGCGCCAGCAACGCCCCGTCGGCCCCCCGCAGGATGAAGGGCAGCGGCTGGCCCAGCGGGATGGTGTCGATGTTCAGCGCGACGAGGTTCATGGTTGCGCCGCATTATCCCGCCCGCACCGCAGGGTAAAAGCCCTCGGAAGCCCCCGCTTACCCCGCAGTTTCCCCCACCGCCGCACCAGCGTGGGGCTGTCGGCGGCCGCGCCGCAGCACCGTGCGGTGGAACCATTGCGCCAGGTCGTCGATGTAGGTGAACACCGCGGGCACCACGAGCAGGCTCAGCACCGTGGAGGTGATGAGCCCGCCGATCACCGCCACGGCCATGGGCGAGCGGAAGCTCATGTCCGCGCCGCCCCAGGCCAGCGCGATGGGCAGCATGCCCGCGCCCATGGCCAGCGTGGTCATGATGATGGGGCGCGCGCGCTTGTGGCAGGCGTCGAGCAGCGCATCGAGGCGGCCCATGCCATGGTCGCGCCGCGCCACGATGGCGTATTCCACCAGCAGGATGGAGTTCTTGGTCGCAATGCCCATGAGCATGATGAGCCCGATGAGCGACGGCATGGAGAAACTCTTGCCCGCCACGAGCAGCGCCACGAAGGCGCCGCCCAGTGACAGTGGCAGCGCCACGAGGATGGTGACCGGCTGCAGGAAGTCCTTGAACAGCAGCACCAGCACGAGGTAGATGCACAGCACGCCCGTGAGCATGGCCAGGCCAAAGCTCGTGAAGAGCTCGCCCATCATCTCGGCGTCGCCCACATCGATGGAGCGCACGCTGGGCGGCAGGCCCGCCACGGAGGGCAGGCGGCGCACGGCCTCGGTGACCTCGCCCAGGCCGCGCTCGCCCAGCTCGATCTCGAAGTTGACGTTGCGCGCGCGGTCGTAGCGGCCGATGACGGCCGGCCCGCCCGCCAGCTCCAGCGTGGCGACCTCGCCCAGGCGCACGGGACCTCGGCTGCCTGGCACCGCGAGGCGCTCCAGCACCGACAGGTCCTCCCGCGCTTCGTCGGGCAGGCGCACGACGATGGGCACCTGGCGCTGCGCGAGGTTCAACTTGGGCAGGTACTGCTCGTAGTCGCCCACCGTGGCCACACGCAGCGTCTCGGCGATGGCGCTCGTGGTCACGCCCAGGTCGGCCGCGCGTGCGAAGTCGGGGCGCACGGCGATCTCGGGGCGCACCAGGCTGGAACTCGAGCCGATGTTGCCGATGCCGGGGATGGTGCGCAGGTCGCGCTCCACGGCGCGCGCGGCATCGGCCAGGGCCTGCGGGTCCTCGCTCGCCAGCGCCAGGATGTACTTGTCGTTCGAGCCGCCCAGGCCGATCTTCACGCGCACGCCGGGCAGGTCGGCCAGCGCGGCGCGCAGGCGCCGCTCGATCTCCTGCTTGAGCGGGCGCTCACCACGCGGCGCCATGCGCAGCGTGAGCGTGGCCTTGCGCGGGTCGGCCGTGCTGCTGCCCGCGAACGGGTCGGAGCCCGCCGAGCCGCCGCCAATGGCCGTGTAGATGCTTCGTACATGGCCCACGCGCGCGATGCGCTCGCTGGCCTGGGCCACGGCGGCCCGTGTGTCCGCCAGGCGGCTGCCGGGCGGCAGTTCCAGCGTGACCTGGGTCTGCTGGTTGTCGTCGGCCGGGATGAAGCCCGAAGGCAGCAGCGGAATCAGCGCCAGCGAGCCCACGAAGAACAGCAGCGCCCCCAGCAGTGTGAGCATGCGGTGGCGCAGGCACCAGCCCGAGGCGCGCATGTACAGGGCCAGCCAGCGCGGCTCGCGCTCCGCCGCCACCAGCGGCTTCATGACGTAGGCCGCCATCATGGGCGTGAGCAGCCGCGCCACGACCAGCGAGGCAAACACCGCGAGCGCCGCCGTCCAGCCGAACTGCTTGAAGAAGCGCCCTGGAATGCCGCTCATGAAGGCCGTGGGCAGGAACACGGCGATCAGCGTGAACGTGGTGGCGATCACCGCGAGGCCGATCTCGTCGGCCGCCTCCATGGCAGCCTGGTACGGCGTCTTGCCCATGCGCAAGTGGCGCACGATGTTCTCGACCTCCACGATGGCGTCGTCCACCAGGATGCCCACCACGAGCGACAGCGCCAGCAGCGTGATGATGTTGATCGAGAAGCCCAGGTAGTGCATGCCGATGAAGGCCGGAATCACCGACAGCGGCAGCGCCACGGCCGACACGATGGTGGCGCGCCAGTCCCGCAGGAACAGCCACACCACGACGACGGCGAGCAGGGCGCCCTCGTAGAGCAGCTTCATGGAGCTGTCGTACTCGTCCTGCGCGATGTCCACGAAGTCCACCGTGCGCGTGAGCTTGAGGTGCGGAAAGTCCGCCTGCAACTGCGCGAGCGCGCGCTGCACGCCCGCCCCCACCTCGACCTCGCTCGCGCCGCGGCTGCGCGAAACCTCGAAGCCGATCACGCTGCGGCCGTCGAGCAGCGCGGCCGAGCGCGGCTCGGCGATGGTGTCGGCCACGGTGGCCAACTGGTCCAGCCGCACGTGGCGGCCGTCGGACAGCGCAATGTCCATCGCGGCCAGCTCCTGCGCGGTCTTCACGGTGGCAATGGTGCGCACGGGCTGCTCGGCGCCGCCCAGGTCCACGCGGCCGCCCGCGCTCTCGAGCTGCACCTGGCGCAGCTGGCGGGAAACCTCGGCCGCCGTGGCGCGCAGCGACTGCAGGCGCAGCGGGTCGAGCGCAACGCGCACCTCGCGCGTGACGCCGCCCACGCGCGCCACCCCGCCCACGCCGGGCACGGCCAGCAGCCGGCGCGTGAGCGTGTCGTCCACGAACCAGGACAGCGCCACGTCGTCCCAGCGGTCCGTGGCGATCGCATAGGCCAGCACCGGCTGGGCGGACAATTCGAGCTTGGCCACGATGGGGTCGCGCAGGTCGGCGGGCAGATCGGCGCGTACGCGCGAGACGGCCGAGCGCACGTCATCCACGGCCTCCTGCACGGGCTTTTCGAGCCGGTACTCGGCCGCAATGGTGGCCGTGCCGTCCACGAGCGTGGAGGTGATGTGCTTGAGCCCCTGGGTGGTGGCGATGGAGTTCTCGATCTTGCGCACCACGTCGGTTTCGAGCTGCCCCGGCGCCGCGCCCGGCAGCATGGCCGTGACGGTGACCACGGGCAGGTCCATGTCGGGAAAGTTCTGCACCTTCATGGCACGGAACGACAGCAGCCCCGCGAACGTGAGCAGCACGAACAGCATCGCCGCGGGGATCGGGTTGCGGATCGACCAGGCGGACAGATTCATTGCATCCGCTCCTTATTTGCTAGCTTCTGACGCTTGACTGGCAGGCGCCGGAGCCTGTTTCTGCTTGGCATCCGGCTGCACGCGCACGAGGTCGCCGTCGTTGAGAAAGGCCCCGCCGCGTGCCACCACGGCCGCGCCTTCGGACAGGCCCGAGAGCACCTCCACGCGCTCGCCCGCGCGCTGGCCCGTCTGCACGCGGCGCATGGCCACGCGGCTGCCCTCCACCACCTCGAACACCTGGCTGAAGCCGTCGCGCACCACCAGGGCCGACTGCGGCACGGTGAGCGTGCTGCGCTCGCCCAGCAGGAA
>JASLFM010000027.1 GCA_030150585.1 Acidovorax sp. | reverse complement strand
CGACAGGAATCGAACCTGTATCTAGCGCTTAGGAGGCACTCGTTCTATCCATTGAACTACGAGGAGGGCGGGCGGTATTGTAGGCGGTGCGGGGGCCGCCTTTCAGTCGTAGCGCACCGTGTAGACGAGGTCCAGCGCGTTGATGGCCCCCGTCTGCCCGCGCAGCGTGAGGCGGCGCGAAAGGTCGTAGAACAGGTACAGCGTACCCAGCGTGCCCGAGAGACTGCGCTCGTAGGTCACGTACAGGGCCGACGAAATGCGCTTGCCGATGGTGAGTGCCGCGGCGCTGGCGTCCTCGCCCTGCGTGGGGCCCTTGATGCCGATTTCGTCCAGGCCCAGGCGCTTGGCGACGCCGCCCGGGCCTCCGCCTTGGCCGCCCAGCAGCGCGAGCGCCGCCTGCTGCAGCAGCGCGGCCTCGCTGCCGCCGCTGGCGGCGCTGTGGCCCAGCACCACCCACGACAGTTTCTCGGCGTCGGGCAGGTCGGGGTCGGCATAGAGGCGCACGCGTGGCGCCTGGGCCGAGCCCGTGACCTGCACGCCCGCGCGCACGCTGATGTTGGGGCGGATGGCGAGGATGTCGAGCGCCGGGTTGTCGTAGGGGCCGTTGAAGCGCACGAGGCCCGTCTCCACGTCCAGTGCCTGGCCCCAGGCGCGGTAGCGGCCCTCTTCGGTGCGCACCTCGCCCGTCACGCGGGGCATGGCGCCCGCCGTGGCGCCGCTGCGGATTTCGAGCTCGCCCGTGAGCCGCGTCGTGATGCCCTGGCCCTGCAGCGCGAAGTCGTTGCCCAGGTTCAGCGTGATGGCGATGTCGGGTGGCCGCGCGGCCTGCACCGAGCCCTGCGCGGCCGCGCCGCTGGCCTCGGCCTGGCGGGCAGCTTCGCGGTCCTTGGCCGCCGAGCGCACGACCACGTCGGAGCCCAGGCGCGGTGCACTGTTGTCGGGCAGGATGATCGTGGCGCGGTCGGTGGTGAGGCGGCCGCGCAGCGTGAACTGGCCCTGCTCCAGCCGCGCCTGCAACTGGCCCGAGACGCTGACCTGCCGGTCCGCGCGCACCTGCACCTGCAGCCGCTGTGCCTCGGCGCGGAAGTCCATCGCAATGCCGGAAGCTGCGCTGGCGCCCGCGGCGGGGGGCGTCCACGTCACGCTGCCCGTGCCCGTGAGCACACCGCCATCCTTGGGGGCCTGGGTGCGGTTGCCGCCGCGGCCCAGGATGCGCGAGGCATTGCCTTCGCCGCCCGTCAGGCGGAACTCGGTCACCGTGAGACGGGTGCCGTCGAGCGCGGCGCGCAGGCGACCGTCCTTCAAGTCCACGCCGTCGATCACCGAGCGCAGCGCCATCTGGTCGGCCGCGAGCTGGCCGTGCCAGCGCGGGTCGGCGCGCGTGCCCGAGAGCGCCACGTCGGCGTCGAGCGTGCCCTTCACGCGCCAGCCGGGCGGCGCCAGCGCGGACCAGACACCGAGGTCGGGCAGTTGCGCCTTCACTTTGGCGGCGATGGGCGCATCGGCGGGCCAGCTCGCTTCGCTCCAGCGTCCGCCGGGAATCTGGAGCTGGCTGCTGCCCTCGGCCTGCAGGCGGCCCGCGCGCTCGCTGTCCCAGCGCAGGGCCGCGCGCAGCTCGCTGCCGTTCAGGCCCAGCTGCAACTGGGCCTCGCGCACGCCGGCGGGAGCGCCGGGGGCCAGGTCGAGCGTGGGGCGGCCCGCGCCCGCGCCCTGGCCGCTGCTGCGCAGCGTGGTCGTGCCGGCGGGCTCGCCCGTGAGCACGCGCAGGTCGCCGCCCGCGCGGCGCAGGCTGGCACTTGCGCGCAGCGTGTCGGTGGCGTTCACGTCCCAATCGCCGTCGAACACGAGGTTGCCGCCCGCACCCAGGCGTTCGAGCAGCCCCGCCTCGGCGGCATCGACCCAGGCCAGGGGCAGGCCGCGCAGCTCGCCGCGGGTCTGCAGGCGCATGGCACCGCCGCTGCCCCGGCCCCAGTTCGTGTCCTGCCAGCGCAGCGTGACTTGCCCTGGCACAGGACCCGTGAGCGTGGCCTCGCTGGCCGCAGCCTCAATGGTCAGCCCGCGGGGCTCGGCATGGCGGACGGCCAGCGCCAGGGGGCGGGCCAGTTGCAGTGTCCAGGGGCCGGGGCGCATGGTGTCGCGCGCCTGGGCGCGCAGTTCGGTCACCTGCAGCTTCCAGTGGCCCAGGGCCTGGGTGCCGCCTTGCGCGCGGGCGCGCAGGTCGACCTGCTGCGTGCCGGTGCGCAGTTGCCCATCGACCGCGGCCGTGGCCTGCACGAGCGAGCCGGCCAGGGTGGCGCGCAGGTCGCGCAGTTGCAGGTCTTTCAGAGGCGCGGGGCCTGACAGCGCCAGGCGCGGCGCCGCAAGCTGGGCCTGCAGCTCGAAGGCCGTGGGGGCGCCCGCATCGGGCTTGCCCGCGACCAGACCGGCCGCTTGCAGCTGGCGCTGCAGGGCCTGCCAGCCACCGTTCCAGCGTGCATCCAGCTGGGCCTGACCTTGCACCTCGGCGCCTTGCAGCAGGCCACCCAGGCCCGGCACGGTCGTCAGCCACTCGCGCGTGCGCTGGGGCTGGGTGAGTTGCAGGTGCAGCTCGCCCGCACCCGCGCGCGGCGCCAGGCGGCCCTGGAGCTGCGCGGCGGCGCCGGGCACGCTGAGCTGCAGGTCGCCATCGAAGGCGCGTGTGGCAATCTGGAGCTGCAGCTGGCGGGCCTCGGCCCGGGCCTGCAGGGCTTGCAGCCGCAGGCGGCGCAGCTGCAGCGTGTCGCCCTGCCAGCGGCCCTCGGCGGCCACTTGTTCTATGGCGAGGCGCGTGGATTTCTGTGCACCTGAACTCCCTCGCAGGTCGATGGCGAAGCGCACGGCGCCGTCGCTCTCGCGCCGCGCCGTGGCCTGCCCGTTCACGGGCGCGCGGTCGAAGGCGGTATGCGCATCGCCGGGCCGCAGGCCGCGCAGCGTGGCCTCGCCTTCCAGCGTACCGCTGCCGGGGTCGTAGCGGCCTTGCAGCGCCACGCTGCCATCGCCGAGCCGCGCGGTGGCGGCGGGCACCTGCCATTGGTGACCGTCGAAGCGGGCCTGGGCATCGAGCGCGGACAGCGGCAGTCGGGCCTGGTCCCAGGGGCCGGGCAGGCCGTTCGTGAGCTGGGCCTGCATGGTCCAGCCCTCGCCTTCGGGGCCTGCCTGCAGCCGGCCCGCGAGCTGGGTCGTGGGGGCCTGGGGCCACAGCGCGGTCAGGTCTACGCCGTCCAGTTCGGCCCGGGCCTGGGCCAGGGGCTGCGCGGCCCATGGGGCCAGCGTGGCCTGCAGATCGGCGCGCATGGCGCCGCCGGGGGCGTCCTCCCGTTCGGGGCGGATGCGGGCCTGTACCTCCAG
>JASLFM010000010.1 GCA_030150585.1 Acidovorax sp. | reverse complement strand
GCCACGGCATGGGGCGGCCGGCCCGTGGTGTCGCGCCCCATCACCTGCACGCTGCCGGCGCGCGGGCGCACGATGCCCATGAGCGTCTTGAGCAGCGTGCTCTTGCCCATGCCGTTGCGGCCCATGAGGCCGATGGTTTCGCCCCGGCCCACGCGGAAGTCCACGCCGTGCAAGATGTGGCTGGCGCCGTAGTAGGTGTGCAGGCCGCGCGCGTCGATGAGCAGGTCGCTGGAGTCCATGTCAATGGTCCTCGCCGAGGTAGGCGGCCTGCACGCGCGCGTCAGCGCGCACGGCGGCAGGCGCGCCGCTGGCAATCACCTCGCCGTTGACCATCACCGTGAGGTGGTCGGCCAGCGCGAACACGGCGTCCATGTCGTGTTCCACGAGCATCATGGCGTGGGCCGTCTTGAGCCGCTGCAGCAGCGCCACGATGCGCTCGGCCTCGGCCGTGCCCATGCCCGCGAGCGGCTCGTCGAGCAGCAGCACGCGCGGCTCGGTGGCCAGGGTCATCGCGATCTCGAGCTGGCGTTGCTCGCCATGGCTGATGGCGCCGGCCACGGCGTCCAGGCGGTCCCGCAGGCCCGAAAGCTCGATAGCGCGCTCCCAGCGGGCGCGGGTAGCTCTGTTTTTGAGAGCGTTTCGGCTGTCGCGCGCCCAGCGCAGCGGGTTCCAGGGCTGCTGGGGCTCGCGCGCCTGGGCGGCCAGGCGCACGTTCTCGCGCACGGTGAAGGGCAGGAAGATGTTGGTCTTCTGGTAGCTGCGGCCCAGGCCCTGGCGCGCGATGCGCTCCACGCTCCAGCCCGTGACCTCGCGCCCGCCCAGATGCAGCGTGCCGCCGCTGGGCGCGAGGTCGCCCGACAGCAGGTTCGTGAGCGTGGACTTGCCCGCGCCGTTGGGGCCGATCACGGCGTGGATGCGGCCCTGCCACAGGTCCACCGAAACACCGTTCACGGCCGCCAGGCCGCCGAAGCGCCGCGTGATGCCGCGCGCCGAGAGCAGGGGGGCGTCAGCCATGTGGCTCCTTGTCGTGCGCGGGCCTGTGCAGCAGGCCCAGCAGGCCGCGCGGCGCGGCCAGCAGCACGAGCACGATGAAGCCGCCCATGAGCAGTTGCCAGTGCTTGGTGAGGTCCTTGAACCAGTGCAGCAGCAGCTCGAACGCGAACGCCCCCGTGGCGGCCCCCGCGAAGTTGCCCATGCCGCCGAGGATGACCATCATGATCGCGTGCGCGCTCAGGTGAAAGCCCATGAGTTCGGGGTTCACATAACCCGTCTGCGCGCCCCAGAGGTAGCCTGCGAGCCCCGCGAGCGATCCCGCCAGCGTGAAGGCCGTGAGCTTGTAGCCGAACGTGCCGAAGCCCATGGCGCGCATGCGGTGCTCGTTCACGCGGATGCCCGCGAGCGCGCGCCCCAGCGGGCTCCACAGCAGGTGGCGCAGCAGCGCGTAGACCAGCAGCGCCAGCGCGAGCGTGAAGTAGTAGAAGGTCTTGCGCCCCTCCAGGTCGAAGGGCTGCCAGCCCGCCACCGAGGCGTCAGGGCGGAAGTTGATGTAGAGACCGTCCGAGCCGCCCAGCGGCTTATTGTCGAAGAACAGGTAGAACACCATCTGGGCGAACGCCATCGTCGCCATGATGAAGTAGATGCCGTGCGTGCGCACCACGAAGAGGCCGATGACCAGCGCCGCGAGGCCCGCGCCCGCTACCGCGAGCGGCAGCGTCCACCACAGGCTCGCGGGTCCGTCCTGCGGCGTGAGAAACGCGAGCGCGTAGCCCGCGAGACCGAAGTAGGCCGCATGGCCCAGCGAAACCAGCCCTGTGACGCCCTGCAGCAGGTCCAGGCTCATCGCGAAGATGGCCAGGATCATCATGCGCGTGACCATCTGCACGTAGAAGTCGCTGCCCACGGCTGGAAACAGCAGCAGCGCGAGCACGGCCAGCGCGAGCGCGACCTGCACGCCGCGCGGCAGCACTTCGAGGTGGGCCCGGGGCGCGCTCATTGCCTGAAGAGCCCCTCGGGCTTCCACAGCAGCACGGCGGCCATGAGCATGTACACGAGCATGCTCGCCATCGAAGGCAGCAGCACCTTGCCGAAGGTGTCCACCAGGCCCACGAGCAGCGCCGCGACCAGCGCGCCGCGCACCGAGCCGATGCCGCCGATTACCACCACCACGAAGCACATGATGAGCACCTGCGCCCCCATGTTGGGGTACACGCTCGACACCGGGGCCGCCACCATGCCCGCCACCGCCGCGAGTCCCACGCCGAGCGCGAACACGAGGGCGTGCAGCAGCTTGATGTTCACGCCCAGCGCCTGCGCCATCTCACGGTTGAACGCGCCCGCGCGGATGCGCATGCCCAGGCGGGTGCGGGCGATGAGCAGGTACAGCGCGGCGGCGAGCGCTAGGCACACGCCCGACATGAACAGGCGGTAGATGGGGTAGGAGAGCGTGTCGGTCAGCGCGATGGAGCCGTCCAGCAGCGCTGGCACGGCAACGCCGTGCACCTCGTCGCCCCAGAGCAGGGAGCGCAGCTCCTCGAAGATGTAGATGAGGCCGAAGGTCAGCAGCACCTGGTCGAGGTGGTCGCGCTGGTAGAAGTGGCGCAGCAGCAGCCACTCGAGCGCCAGCCCGAACAGCGCCGCGAGCACCGCGCCCACGGCGATGGCCGCGAACAGGCTGCCCTGCTGCGCCGTGAGCGCGTAGGCCAGGTAGGCCCCGAGCATGTAGAAGCTGCCGTGGGCGAGGTTGACCACGCCCATGATGCCGAAGATCAGCGTCAGGCCTGCTGCCAGCATGAACAGCAGCAGCCCGTACTGCACGCTGTTGAGCAACTGGATGAGAAAGTTCGCAATGTCCATGCGGGGCCGACCGGGGCAGTGCCGATCAGGCGCCCATGCGGCAGCCCGCGCCGCTGTCAGCCAAGGCCTTGGCGGCCACGCCGATGACCTTGTTCTCGCGGTTCTCGACCACGCGCAGGTAGAAGTCCTGGATGGGGTTGTGCGCGCGGCTCATGATGAACTTGCCGCGCGGGCTGTCGATGGTGGCGGTCTCCATGGCCTTGTAAAGCACGGCCTTGTTGGAGAGATCGCCCTTGACGGCATTGGCGCCCTGGATCAGCAGCAGCCCTGTGTCGTAGCCCTGCACGGCGTACACGTCGGGCTGCATGCGGAAGCCCTTGGC
>JASLFM010000184.1 GCA_030150585.1 Acidovorax sp. | reverse complement strand
AGCGGCGCGCGCGGGCGAACAGGGCCGGGGCTTTGCCGTGGTGGCGGGCGAAGTGCGCAGCCTGGCGCAGCGCAGCGCTGAAGCTGCCAAGGAAATCAAGGGCCTGATCACCGCGAGCGTGGAGCGGGTGGAGCAGGGCACGCAGCTGGTGGACAAGGCGGGCGAGACCATGACCGAGGTGGTCACGGCCATCCGGCGCGTGGCGGACATCATGGGCGAGATCAGCGCGGCCAGCGGCGAGCAGAGCGCGGGCGTGGCGCAGATCGGGGAGGCCATCACGCAGATGGACCAGGTCACGCAGCAGAACGCGGCGCTCGTGGAGGAAATGGCTGCCGCCACCAACAGCCTGAGCCAGCAGGCGCAGGAACTGGTGGGTGCGGTGGCGGTGTTCAAGCTCTCGCCCCAGCAGGCGGGCGACAGGCCGGTGGCCGCGCCGCGCCGTGCGGCAGCGGCGCCTGCGCCAAAGGCGGAAGCCCCCCGGGCGCCCTTGCGCAAGCCCGCCATGGCACTGAGTGCGGAGGGCGCTGCGGGCGGCGACTGGGCGAGCTTCTAGCAGCTTCTTGCGGCTCTACTACTGCCCCGATCGAAACGGGCTGTGGGACCGCAGCACGTCAAGGTACTCGTCCACGCCCGCGCTTTCGCGCGCGAGGAAGCGGTCGACCGCATCGGCGAAGGCCGGGTGCGCGAGCCAGTGTGCACTGCGGGCCTGGATGGGCATGAGCGCGCGTGCCATCTTGTGCTCGCCCTGGGCGCCGCCCTCGAAGCGCAGCACGCCGTGCGCGATGCACCAAGCCAGGGGCTGGTAATAGCAGGCCTCGAAGTGCAGGCAGTCCACGCGCTCCAGCGCACCCCAGTAACGGCCATAGGCCACGCTGGCGCCCTGTGCATCGGCGCCGAGCGCGATCAGGCTGCTCGCGATAGGGCGGCCGCCGCGCTCGGCCACGAACAGCAGCCAATGCTCCGGCATGTGCTGCGCCATGTGTGCAAAGAAGCTGCGCGTGAGGTAGGGCGGGTTGCCGTGTTCGAGGTAGGTGCGCTCGTAGCAGCGGTAGAAGAAGTCCCAGTCGGCTCGCGTGATGTCCGTGCCCCGCGCCCAGCGGAACGTGACGCCAGCCTCATGCACCTTGCGGCGCTCCTGGCGAATCTTCTTGCGCTTGTCCTGCGATAGTGCGGCGAGGAAGGTGTCCCAGTCCGTGTAGTTCTCGTTCTCCCAATGGAACTGTACGGTCTGGCGTTGCATGAGACCCTCTTCGCTGCTGGCCATGAGGTCTTCATCGGAGCCGAACAGCAGGTGCAGTGACGACAGGCCCTGTTCCTCGCACCAGCCGCGCGCGGCTGCCAGCAGCGCCTGGCGTGTTGCGGCGTCTTCGGCCAGCAGGCGCGTACCTGGCACGGGCGTGAAGGGCACGGCCACGACGGCCTTGGGGTAGTAGGGCAGGCCATGCTCTTCGTAAGCCCGCGCCCAGGCCCAGTCGAACACGTATTCGCCCCACGAGTGGCCCTTGGCATAGAGCGGGCAGGCGGCCACGAGGCGTCCGTCGCGCCATAGCGTCACGGGGCGGGCCGCCCAGCCCGTCTCGGGCGTGGCGCTGCCGCTGGCTTCCAGCGCCGCGAGGTACTCATGCCGCATGAAAGGCGTGGCGTGGGGCTGGCGCGCGAGCAGGGCATTCCATGCCGCAGCGTCCACGGCCTGCATCGAAGGGAATACGCGGGTGATAATCGGTCCTTCCATCGGCGCTCCCGCCGCGATCCTGCTCATGACGCTCTCCATTTGCACTGCGCAGCTCAACTTTGTCGTGGGCGATATGCCCGGCAATGCGCAAAAAATCATCGCCGCCGCGCGTGAAGCCCATGCGGCCGGCGCGCACCTGCTGCTCACGCCCGAACTGGCCATCTGCGGCTACGCGGCCGAGGATTTGTACCTTCGCCCCGCGTTCCTGTCCGCTTGCGATGATGCCGTGAAAACGGTGGCCCGCGAGACCGCGGGGTTGGACGGGCTGGCCATCGTTCTGGGCCACCCGCAGCGCCGCGCCGACGGTGCGCTGTGCCACAACGCCGCCAGTGTGCTGCGCCATGGCGTGGTCGAGCAGACCTATGCCAAGCAGGAGCTGCCCAACTACCAGGTGTTCGACGAGCGCCGCTACTTCGCGCCGGGCCATGCGCCCTGCGTGTTCACGGTGGAAGGCGTGCGCGTGGGCCTGCTGATCTGCGAGGACGCTTGGTTCGAAGGCCCCGCGCGCCTCGTGGCCGAGGCGGGCGCCGAGCTGCTCGCGGTCATCAATGCCTCGCCCTTCCACATCGGCAAGAGCGTGGAGCGCGAAGACACCATGCGCGCGCGCGCGCGCGAAACGGGGCTGCCCCTGGTCTATGCCCACCTGGTAGGCGGGCAGGACGAGGTGGTGTTCGAGGGCCGCTCGTTCGCGCTGCAGGCCGATGGCACGGTGGCGGGCCGCGCCCCGGGTTTCAAGGAAAAACTGGTCTACACGCAGGTGGGGCGGTCGCAGGCAGCTATCGAATTGAAAGCAGACGTGGCCCCCGTGCCCGCACCCGAGGCCGATCTGTGGGACGCCCTGGTGCTGGGCGTGCGCGACTACATCGGCAAGAACGGCTTTCCGGGCGTGCTGCTGGGGCTGTCGGGCGGCATCGATTCGGCGCTGGTGTTGGCCATCGCCGTGGACGCGCTGGGCGCGGACAAGGTGCGCACGGTGATGATGCCGTCGCCCTACACTGCCGACATCAGCTGGATCGACGCGCGCGACATGGCCGAGCGCCTCTCCGTGCGCTACGACGAGATCGCCATCGCACCGCAGTTCGAGGCCTTCAAGGCCGCACTCGCCAGCGAGTTCGCGGGCCTGCCCGAGGACACGACCGAGGAGAACCTGCAGGCACGCATCCGCGGCACGCTGCTCATGGCGCTGTCCAACAAGTTCGGCTCCGTGGTGCTCACCACGGGCAACAAGAGCGAGATGGCCACGGGCTACTGCACGCTTTACGGCGACATGGCGGGAGGGTTCGCGGTGATCAAGGACGTGGCCAAGACCACGGTGTTTGCGCTGGCGCGCTGGCGCAACGCCCATGATCCGTACGGCACGGGTGCCAGCCCCATCCCCGAGCGCATCATTACGCGCCCGCCCAGCGCCGAGCTGCGGCCCGACCAGAAAGACCAGGACAGCCTGCCGCCTTACGAGGTGCTCGATGCGATCCTTGCCCGATACATGGAAAATGATGAGCCGATAGAGGCCATCATTGCCGCCGGTTATGACCGGGCCGATGTGGAGCGCGTGACCCGCCTGATCAAGCTCAACGAGTACAAGCGCCGCCAGGCGCCCGTGGGCATCCGGGTGACGCGCCGCAGCTTCGGCAAGGACTGGCGCTACCCCATCACGAGCAAGTTCCGCGCTTGATGTTTGCTGCCTGACCGTATTCGTATCGATAGTTCCGAGGATTCCCCGCCATGAAAATGATCACCGCCGTCATCAAGCCCTTCAAGCTCGAAGAGGTCCGCGAAGCCCTGGCCGAATGCGGCGTCAACGGCCTCACAGTCACCGAAGTGAAGGGCTTTGGCCGCCAGAAGGGCCATACCGAGCTGTACCGCGGCGCCGAATACGTGGTGGACTTCCTGCCCAAGGTGAAGGTCGAGGTGGTCGTGAAGACCGAAGATGTGGACCGCTGTGTGGACGCCATCGTCAACGTGGCGCGCACGGGCAAGATCGGTGACGGCAAGATCTTCGTGACGCCCGTGGAGCGCGTGGTGCGCATCCGCACCGGCGACCTGGACGACGCCGCGATTTAACCCCCCCTGAGCCGCTTCGCGGCTCCCCTGAAAGGGGGCGCCACCGGGTTGCCTGGCGTGCGAGGGTGCGGGCAGAGTGCCCTGTCTCAGATGATTGCGCGCAGCGGAATCTGCTCCATGTTGGTGCCCGCGGCCTGTACCAGGCCGCGCAGCAGTTCGCCGCTTTCGCTGCCAGCCTGCACCAGGCCCATCTGCCACTCGCTCATGAGGCCGCTGGCCACGCTGGTGTGCAGGAAGGCGAGCAGGCCGTCGTAGTAGCCCGCCACGTTGAGCAGTCCGATGGGCTTGTCGTGGTAGCCGAGCTGACGCCAGGTCCAGACCTCGAACAATTCCTCGAAGGTGCCGATGCCGCCGGGCAGGGCCACGAAGGCGTCGCTGCGCTCGGCCATCATGGCCTTGCGCTCGTGCATGCTGGTGACGATGTGCAGCTCATCGCAGGCCCGGTTGGCGAGTTCCTTGTCCACGAGCGCTTGTGGAATCACACCCACCACGCGCCCGCCGGCCAGGCGCGTGGCCTCGGCCACCTCGCCCATGAGCCCGCTGCGGCCGCCGCCGTAGACCAGCTGGCCGCCATGCTCGCCGATCCACCGGCCCACGGCGCGGGCCGCCTCGGCGAACAAGGGATTCTCGCCCGGGCGGGAGCCGCAATACACACAAATGGAAAAAGCCGGTTCAGCCATGTGAAAACCTTTGGAAGAGGGCCGCAGCCCAGATGCCGCCGCACAGCAGCAGCGCCAGCAGTACGGCAGCACTGCCCATGTCCTTGGCGCGCTTGGACAGATCGTGCCATTCGGGGCCTATGCGGTCTATGGCGGCCTCGATGCCCGTGTTGAGCAGTTCGACGATGAGCACCAGCACCACGGCGCCCGCCAGCAAGGCCACCTCGACCCAGCCACGCCCGAGCCAGAATGCCAGGGGCAGCAGGAACAAGGCGGCGATAGCCTCCTGGCGAAACGCCTTTTCGCCCCAGCCGGCGCGCAGGCCTGCGATGGAGTAGCCAGCCGCATGCCAGATGCGGTGGAGTCCGGTACGGCTTTTTTGCGGGTTGGCGGTGGTGGCGGAGGGCATTGGCGATGGCATGGGGCGCCATTGTCGCGCAGCCGTGCGCGCTTTCATGTGTCAGCGTGCAGGATTCCCACGCGGGCGGCCAGGTGTGGGGGGGCGCTCGGAATGCACCAGCCGGGTGCCCGCGAGCGCGTCGTGCAGGAACTGGCGTTCCGGGTGGAAGCGGCTCAACAAGGCCCAGACAGCCACCCAGCCGAGCAGGATCACAGCCGCCTCGCCGCCGGAGAGGCCGAACGGCGCCGTGACTGCGAGCGGTGGCAGGAACCAGAGCCAGCCCAGCACATAGCGCAGCAGCGCACGCTTTTGTGTGATGGGGCGGCCCGCGCGGTCCACCACACGGATGTGCCAGGTCTTCATGGCCAGGGTCTGCCCCTTGGACCAGAACCACGTGAAATAGATGCCGAACACCACGAACAGGAAGGCCTGCAGCGCATGGCGGTTGTCCATGGCGTTGCGTGTCTGGCTCAGCGTTCCGAACAGGTAGCCCGCGATGAACACCACGCCAAACAGGAGCATGCCTTCGTAGAGCCAACAGGCCATGCGCCGGGACAGAGGGGGGGCTATGGAACTGGGCGCGGCGGTCGCCGTGGTATCGGGCATGCGGACGGACTCAGCGCTGCGGATAGGGGTTGGGGTTGGGCGTGGGCGGGGGCTCCACGGTCGAGGACGGTCCATGGTCGGCGCTGCCGCCAGAGGGCGTCAACGGCGGCAACGGGGCGGGCTCGGCCGATGGAACCGACACCGGGGCTGTTTCCACGGCAGCGGGCGTTGTGGCCGGGCGCGTTTCCACCGGGGTGGGGGGCTGTGGCACAGGCAGGGCCGGGCGCGGATGCGTGTCGGCGACCGGGGGAATCTTGGGCAGGTTCGGCGTGGTGCCCTGCGCGGCGGTGGCCGCGGGCACGCGTGCGAGCTTCTTGGGCGACACGGGGCGCAGCGCGGTTGCTGCACCTGAGGGCCTGGGTGCGGCGCGTGCGGCAAGGAGTTTCTTTTCTTCTTCGCTGAGGGCCTGGTAGGCCTCCCATTGGGCGCGCTTGTCGTCGGGTGCAAGCCGCTTGGTCACGGCGTAGTTGAGCCGGGCTTGGCTGCGCTGTTGTGCGCTCAGGCTGGCCCAGTCGGTCATGCGGCTGTGCAACTTGTCCTGTTCATCCTTGGGAAGCGATGCAAATGTCTGCGCCAGGGCAAGCCAGCGGCGCTTTTGCACCTCGCTCATCGTGGCCCAGCGCTCCGCGAGGGGATAGAGCGCGAGCTTCTGCGCCGTGCTCAGTTCAGCCCAGCCGGGGCCCGAGGGCTCCGACAGCGGATTGGCGGCGCGGGCATCGCGCGCACCGCTCGGGGATGATGTCGCCAGTGACGACGGCACCGAACTGGGCGCCATGCGCACCTGCTGCACCACCTGCCAGCCAACCACCGCCAGACCGCCAAGCAGTGCGGCAGCCAGAACCAGGGAGGGCAGAAGGGAAGGGCGATCAGTGGCGGCAGGCGGCAAGAGCATTCAGGCGTTGGAGACGGAGAATCAGCGGGCGGTGGCCGGGCGGCTGACGGTCTTGAGGTATTGCACGAACCCCGGATCGGCATAGGCCGAAGGCGGAAGGTCATCGGTCAGCAGTGCGGTGTCGACCTCGGTCACCTCCGTGGTGCCGTGCTCTTCCTGCGAGACGTTGACCACCACCAAGCCAACGAGCAGCGCTGTCAGTGGCACGGCCGACACCAGCGCGCGCCACCAGTTGCCGCCTTCACCGCCCCAGCCGAGCGCAGCGCTGCGGCCGTTGCGCACCACGGCAGGTGCGGTCTGGACTTGGCGCACGGGTGCGGCAATCTTGCGCTTGGCCAGCGCCTGTACCCGCGCGGCGCGCAGGCGCTCGGAGATGTCGTAGGGCAGGTCGTCGTTGCCCGCGCTCAGGCGCGCAGTCACGCGCCGTGCGAATCGGTCGGCGGCTTGTTCGATCTGGGCGTTGGTTGCGGTGTTCATAATTCGATTCCTTTGGCCTTCAGTGCCTTGCTGAGGGTCTGGATGGCACGAAAACAGTGCGTTTTGACGCTGCCTTCCGAGCAGCCCATCGCGGCTGCCGTCTCGGCTACATCCATCTCTTCCCAATAACGCATCAAAAACGCCTCGCGTTGACGTGCTGGCAACTCCTGGATCTCGGCCTCGATACCGCGCAGCACCTGGGCCCGTTGGGTAAGATCCTCGGCACTTTGCGCGGTTTCTCCCCCCTCGGGGCCGGAATAGGCTTCCAGCAAATCAAAATCCGCACCATCCTCACCCGGGCCCTCGAAGTCGCCCATGCTCGAAAACAGGGCATTGCGCGTCTTCTGGCGGCGGAACCAGTCCAGGGTGCAGTTGGAGAGGATACGCTGGAACAGCATGGGCAGTTCGCCCACCGGCTTGTCGCCATAGTGCTCGGCCAGCTTGAGCATGCTGTCCTGCACGATGTCCAGGGCTGCCTCCTCGTTGCGCACGTGGTAAAGCGAGCGTTTGTATGCACGCTTTTCCACGCTTTTGAGGAAGTCGGAGAGTTCTTGTTCCGTTGCCAAGAGAAATCAGCCCGCTGGGAGTCTGCACCGGCCGCGCGGCAGCGCGGCGCAGCGCGCCAAGGGGTCGGATTATCGCATCGTGCGCCTATTTTTTTGACACGGTGTGCGCCAGTGCGTGTTGCGGTGCGATAATGAACGTTGCAATTCAAAAGGCAAACGGGTCACGGTCCGGCGCAGCTATTCGTCTCGCCCATGTCCTTGGCCTCAAGTCCCGCACCGGCCCCACAAGGGCTCAGGCCAGGGGCACCCTAGGTTTTTCGTCAGAGAAATTCACAAAGGTTGATCATGGAAATCTCCAAAGCCGAAATCGCTTCGGCAGCCGCAGCCCCCCACACCGCTTCCCAGGACCTCATGGGCGCCGAGATCCTCGTGAAGGCTCTGCAGGCCGAAGGCGTGCAGTACATGTGGGGCTATCCGGGCGGCGCGGTCCTCTACATCTACGACGCGCTCTACAAGCAGGACACCATCCAGCACGTGCTGGTGCGCCATGAGCAGGCCGCCGTGCATGCCGCCGACGGCTACGCGCGCGCCACCGGCGACGTGGGCGTGGCGCTTGTGACCTCCGGGCCAGGGCTGACCAACGCCGTGACGGGTATCGCCACGGCCTACATGGATTCCATTCCCATGGTGATCATCTCCGGGCAGGTGCCCACGCCCGCGATTGGGCTGGACGCCTTCCAGGAGTGCGACACCGTGGGCATCACGCGCCCCATCGTCAAGCACAATTTCCTCGTGAAGGACACGCGCGACCTGGCGTTGACGCTGAAAAAGGCCTTCCACATCGCACGCACGGGCCGCCCCGGCCCCGTGGTGGTCGACATCCCGAAGGACGTCTCCTTCAAGAAGGTGCCTTACAGCGGCTACCCCACGAGCGTGGAAATGCGCTCGTACAACCCCGTCAGGAAGGGCCACGGCGGCCAGATCCGCAAGGCGTTGCAACTGCTGCTGACGGCCAAGCGCCCCTACATTTATACGGGCGGTGGCGTGTTGCTGGGCAATGCCTGCAACGAGCTGCGCACGTTGGTGGACATGCTGGGCTACCCGGTCACGAACACGCTGATGGGCCTGGGCGCCTACCCGGCGAGCGACAAGAAGTTCCTGGGCATGCTGGGCATGCATGGCACCATCGAGGCCAACAACGCCATGCAGAACTGCGACGTGCTGCTGGCCGTGGGCGCGCGCTTCGACGACCGCGTCATCGGCAACCCCAAGCACTTCGCGCAGAACGACCGCAAGATCATCCACATCGACATCGACCCGTCGAGCATCTCCAAGCGCGTGAAGGTCGATATCCCTATCGTGGGCGATGTGAAGGACGTGCTGGCCGAGCTGATCTCCATGGTCCGCGAGACGAGCACCCGCCCCGACGCCGGCGCGCTCGCTGCGTGGTGGGACCAGATCGAGGGCTGGCGGCGCCGAGACTGCCTCAAGTACGACCGCGGCAACTCCGAGGTCATCAAGCCCCAGTACGTGGTCGAGACGCTGTGGAGCATGACCCGCGGCACGGACACCTACATCACGTCCGACGTGGGCCAGCACCAGATGTGGGCCGCGCAGTACTACCGCTTCGACGAGCCGCGCCGCTGGATCAACTCGGGCGGCCTGGGCACCATGGGCGTGGGCATCCCTTACGCCATGGGCATCAAGCTGGCCAAGCCCGACGCCGAGGTGTTCACCATCACGGGCGAAGGCTCGGTGCAGATGAACATCCAGGAGCTGTCCACCTGCCTGCAGTACAACACGCCGATCAAGATCTGCTCGCTCAACAACCGCTATCTGGGCATGGTGCGCCAGTGGCAGGAGATCGAGTACTCGGGCCGCTACAGCCACAGCTACATGGACGCACTGCCCAACTTCGTGAAGCTGGCCGAGGCCTACGGCCACGTGGGCATGCTCATCGAGCGCCCGCAGGACGTGGAACCTGCGCTGCGCGAGGCGCGCAAGCTCAAGGACCGCACCGTGTTCCTCGACTTCCGCACCGACCCCACCGAGAACGTGTTCCCGATGGTGCAGGCGGGCAAGGGCATTACCGAGATGCTGCTGGGGTCGGAAGACCTCTGAGCAAAATCGGCCTCCAGCGCTTGCCAGTCAAGCGCAAGCAGCTATTCTTTGAATAGCAATCTTTGACGAATCTATTGCCTGCCGAGCCCGCGCATTACCGTGCACGGGGGAGGGCAGCAAAAAGAGGAATCTCATCTTATGAAGCACATCATCGCCGTTCTGCTCGAGAACGAACCCGGCGCGCTCTCGCGCGTGGTGGCCCTGTTTTCCGCGCGAGGCTACAACATCGAGTCGCTCACCGTGGCGCCCACCGAGGATGCCTCGCTGTCGCGCATGACCATCCAGACCACGGGCTCCGACGACGTGATCGAGCAGATCACCAAGCACCTGAACCGCCTCATTGAAGTCGTGAAGGTCGTGGACCTCACCGAAGGCGCCTACACCGAGCGCGAGCTCATGATGGTGAAGGTGCGCGCCGTGGGCAAGGAGCGCGAGGAGATGAAGCGCATGGCCGACATCTTCCGCGGCCGCATCATCGACGTGACCGAAAAGAGCTACACCATCGAGCTCACGGGCGACCAGTCCAAGAACGACGCCTTCCTGCAGGCCATCGACCGCAGCGCGATCCTCGAGACCGTGCGCACGGGCGCCAGCGGCATCGGCCGCGGCGAACGCATCCTGCGCGTGTAAGACAATCCCATCCGTTTCATCCCACCCAACAACGCATTTCAACCGGAGCCTCCCATGAAAGTTTTCTACGACAAAGACTGTGACCTGAGCCTGATCAAGGGCAAGACCGTTGCCATCATCGGCTATGGCTCGCAGGGCCACGCCCATGCACAGAACCTCAACGACAGCGGCGTGAAGGTCGTGGTCGGCCTGCGCAAGGGCGGCGCCTCGTGGGACAAGGTCGGCAAGGCTGGCCTCACCGTGATGGAAGTCAACGACGCCGTGAAGGCCGCCGACGTGGTCATGATCCTGCTGCCCGACGAGCAGATCGCCGAGGTGTACAAGAACAATGTCGAGCCGAACATCAAGCAGGGCGCATCGCTCGCCTTCGCCCACGGCTTCAACGTGCACTACAACCAGGTCGTGCCCCGCGCCGACCTGGACGTGTGGATGGTGGCTCCCAAGGCCCCCGGCCACACCGTGCGCAACACCTACACCCAAGGCGGCGGCGTGCCCCACCTGGTGGCCGTGCACCAGGACAAGAGCGGCAAGGCGCGTGACCTGGCCCTCTCGTACGCCATGGCCAACGGCGGCGGCAAGGCCGGCATCATCGAGACCAACTTCAAGGAAGAGACCGAGACCGACCTGTTCGGCGAGCAGGCC
>JASLFM010000477.1 GCA_030150585.1 Acidovorax sp. | reverse complement strand
CGGGCTCGCCATGGCGCAGCGGTCGCCCAGGAAGGAGCTAAGGCGCAGCCTGGAGTTCGCGCAACTCTCGCTCCAGCGACTCTAGCTGTGCCCGCAGTTCCCGGGCCCTGCTGTCGCAAAGGGTCGCCGCGGCTTGCATCTCGGTCGAAATCGACTGCTCCAGCGTGGCGCCGGCCAGATTGTCGGCGGAGAGGCGCTTGCGGCCCGCCAGCGCTGCCTGCTGTGACTCGCATTGGCGCTGGTGGTTGCCGACCGCCGCGCGCGCGTCGGGCACGCCGCGGTTTTCCAGGTAGGTCCTGCGCTGCCACTTCTCTCCGAACACGCCTTCCTTGGCAGCGGCCGGCGCGGCACCTGTCCGCGGGGCGCTGCCGCTTGCCGGACGCACCTCGATCTTCTCGCCCTGGCCCGCGCAAGGCGCATCCTGGAACACGGTCTTGCCATCCGCCCCCTGGCATTTGTTGATGGCCCACGCGGGTGTCAGCGCGGCCAGCGCGCACGCTGCGATCGCTTGCTTCATCATGGTTGCTCCTGAATAGCGGTCAGCCTGTTGTTCCAGAGTCTTGGGCCGCCAGCCTTTGCCTGGCATGGCTGGCGGAGGTGGAGCGGTTCTCGTGTTGATGTTACCAATTGAAGCTCAGCGGCTGCGAGAACCCTGTCCCGCCCGCCAGGTCGGTGACGGACAGGATCAGAGCGTGGTTGCCCGCCGCCAACGGCTCGGGGCGCAGGGCGCTGTCGAGCCGCATGGTGACGGGCGCGCCGAAGGCGATGGCCAGGCCGCCGCCGGGTTCCTGCACGGGGGCCTGTTGCTCCACGTCGTACAGGATGTGGATGGGCTCGACGATGTCGCCCTCGTAAAGTTCGCGGTCCACGCGGTCGGGCGGGGCGTCGGTATCGGCGAAGTCGATGTCGCGTGCGCCCATGATGTCGCCCTCCAGCGCCCCGGTGGCCGGGTTGGGCTCGCAGCGCAGCATGAGCAGCACGATGCGCGCGGCGCTCCCGTCCTGGCGGCTTTGCAGGCGCACGGGCGCGCCGAGCAACAGGGCGTCGAACTCGCCGTTGGCGTTGACCAGATGGCTCAGGGTGAAGAGCAGCAGGGGCTGGCCGCCCAGCTGGAGCCATGTCTGCAGGTCGTAGTACACCCGGCCGTTGCCTTGGCCGATGTCGGTGAGGACGGCGGAGATGAGGGGCGTCGTGCCGGTGACCTTGACCACGTTCGCATGGACCGGCTGCACCTGCATCAGGTCGGCCAATTGCACGCCGTATTGCGAGACGACTTCACCCATGAGGATGCTGCTGCTGCGCATTTGCAGCGGCGCGACGTGGATGGCAGAGGGCGCTTGCTGCGCGTGCTGGGTGTGGCGTTCGATCAGCCCCAGGTACCCGGCGGGCATGGCGAAGGGCTGGTACAAGCTGCGGTGCATGGCGCTGGGCGGGCGCATGGGGAAGAAGATGCTCAGGCCGTGGGCGCTTTTCGCCTGGGGGCCGGTGACGTTGAAGACGATGGCGTCTTGCAAAGCCTGGTCCAGCGCGGCCTGCGCCGTGGCGGCAATGCCGTCGGCGGCGAGCAGGGCGGCGAACTGGCGCAGGTCGATCAGGTCGAGCTCGTCCTTGGCGTTCGGCCTCCAGCCAAAGGCCATGGTGCGCAGGCGGGCCATGGCGACTTGCTTCCAGCGCTCGATGGCGGCATCGGCGGTGACGGGGGCAGTGTCGCCAGCGGCTTTCGGCATGGGCCGGGGCGGGCGGAACTGGGGCGGCCAGAAGAGGGGGGCGCCCGCCTGCGCCAGTTTGGCGCTGCTGTCGTAATGGGCCTGCACGGCGCGGCCCCATTGGTCGAGCCGCTCCAGCAGGGCGGGGATGCGCGCCATGTCGATGATGCTGAAGGTGGCGGCGTTCATCAGCGTGTGTGCGATGCTGCCGGGCGGCAGGGCGCGCAGTTGCTTGTCGCGGAAGGCGGTGGCCACTACCTGGCCGAACTCGGGCAGGCTGGGGGCGGGCTGGCGCGAGGCGGTTTCGACCACGGCCTTCCAGTCCCAGCCCGAGCCGGGCTCCAGCTCTTGCGATGCGCCCAGGTAGTGGGCGCAGGGCTGGAGGATTTTGGCCACTTCCACCGTGGCCATCAGGCAGGCGTCGAAGCCGAGGTAGTCGAGCTTGACGCCCGTGGCGGCCTGCGCGCCTTGCAGCGCAGCGGCCATGGCGGCCATGGGCATGAGGCGCGGGCCGTCCGGAAAATTTTCGTCGTAGCCAAAGCCGCCGTACCCCGAGCCATGGTCCCACATCATCAGCATGGTGCGCTCGGCGGGGTAGGCGCGCACGGCCCAGGTCACGAAGTCTTGCAGCGTGCTGCCTTCGTTCATGTTGCGCGTGCCCAGGTCGGCCAGTTCCTTGAGCTTGCCGTCCACCAGCTCGAAACGCTTGACGGTTTTCCAACTGGTGACCAGGCCCTTCGGGTCCACCTTGTTGGCGCCGCCCGTGGTGATGACGATCCGGGTGGTGGGCGAGCCTTGCGCGGCCAGCATCTCCAGCAGGTTCTCGGTGCCTGCGTTGTCCCGGCTCTCCAGATCGGAGCCAAGCAGGTAAACCATCAGCGTGGTGCGGTGCGGGTTGGCGTCGCTGCCGCCGCCGCAGGCGCTAAGGCCCCCGGCGAGCAGGGCGGCGGCGAGCAGGTGGCGGCGGGAAAGAGTGGGGTGCATGGGAGGGCCTTCTGGAGGGTTGGTGGGGTTTCAGCGCCGCGTCATCAGGCGCTCAGGGCGCTGCATGGCGCGCCGCGGTGTGATGGAAGAACGCAGTCCACAGGAAGCTCAGGTATTGCAGGCGGTTGCTCTGCAGGGAGTGGCCGTCCTTGGAGAAGGCGTAGAGCAGGTAGGGCTGGGTGCCGGTGGCGGTGGCGGTGTTTTGCAGCGTGGCGGCGTACTTGTAGCTGTGCCCCGGCATGACCCGACCGTCCGCCTTGCCGGTGAAAACGTAGGTGGGCGGGTAATCCCTGGGCTGGACGTTGTGCAGGGGCGAGAGGCGCATCAGGTTCTCGAACTGGGCCTGGTCGGTGGCCTGGCCGTAGTCGCCGTGCCAGCCGAAGCCCGACGTGAACTGGTCGTAGCGCAGCAGGTCCAGCACGCCCACGGTGGGGAAGACGACGGCAAACAGGTCCGGGCGCTGCAGGCCGAGCACGGCGGTGCTCAGCCCGCCGTTGGACGCGCCCTGCAGGGCCAGCTTGCCTGGCTGCGTCAGGCCGGCGGCAATCAGGTGTTCGGCCGCCGCCGCGACGTCGTCATAGGTGTTTTGCTTGTTGAGCAGGCGCCCGGCATCCCACCAGGCGGAGCCGAACTCGGCGCCCCCACGCACCTGCGCCACGGCGTAGATGCCGCCGCGCTCCAGCAGGGGAAGGTGCTTGGTGTCGAAGGCGGGAAGCACGGGGACATTGAATCCGCCATAGACGTGCAGCATGGTGGGCGCGTCGCCCCGGGGTTGCAGGCCCTTCTTGTGCGCGATGTAAACGGGGAAGGAGGTGCCGTCCTTGCTGGTGGCCGTCAGGCGTCGCATCTCGTATTGGCTGGGGTCATAGCCTGCCCAGCTCATGGTCGGTCCCTGCACACTTCGGTGCGCCGCCGGGTCGTACTTGTAGGACGTATAGGGCTGCGTCAGCGATGAGTACGCATAACGCAGCACGCCGTCGTGCTCGTCGCATCGCATCTGGATGCTGCCTTCGCCGGGTAGGGCGATCTCCTGCCTGCCGCCGCTGCCGTAGTGGAACAGCCGGCTGCTGCCCTGGACCAGGTGCTCGGCGTAGTAGTCGTCGCCGCAGCGGATGGCGGTGTTGACGTATTCGACCGTTCCGGGGGCGCTGTTGGGCAGGATCTCGCGCCAGTTTTCGGGTGCCGGGTGGTTCAGGTCGACCTCGATCAGGCGGTTCAGCGCCGCGCCTTGCGAGGTGAGGACCAGCAGCTTGTCCGGGTCCTGCCCGCTGAGTGCGAGCGGCTCGAAGGAGCGGCCCTGTGCGCGGGCGTCGAGGATCAGCTCTGCGCTGTCCTGGGGGTGCGTCAGGTCGATGCGCCCCAGGGCCGAGGAGCCAGCGGTGGAAACGGCGTAGTACAGGCGGCCCTTGTGGACGAAGACCGGCGTCAGCCGGTCGAACTGCGCGCCGCGCAGCCAGGCCTCGGCAGGCTGGCCGGAGAAGCGCCGGTGGTACAGCGTCTGGTCGGTGTGCGGCGAGACGTGGGGGTGGGTGGTGGAGCGGGGCGAGGAATAGGCCACCCCCTGGTCCGTCAGCGCGAATGCCCCGGTGTCGACGTGGGGGATGCTCAGGATCGGGCCGCCCGCGGGCCGTTGCAGGTCGACGACGTGCAGCTCGGCGAGGTCGGCATAGTTGCGCACCATGGCGTAGGCCAGGTAGCGGCCGTCTTCGGAAACCTGGTGGTTCAGCAGCTGGATGTGGTCGTCCGGCTCGATGCGCAGCGTGTCGGCCTTCAGCAATACCCGGCCCTGCCCGGTGGCCTGGGCACTGTCGGCCACGTAGATGGCGTTGTCGACCGAGACGAAGGCGGGCGCCGGCCCGGGCCGCATCAAGTCCTGCCGCAGCTGCAGCGTCTGGACCTGGTAGTAGTACTTGCCGCCCTGGGCCTGCACGCCCTGGATGCGCTGCTCTGCTGCGCTTGCGCCGCCCCGCTTTTCGGCCATGGGGGTGCCCAGGGCCGCCACGCGGGCGGACAGTGCGGCGTAGTCCGGCAGGGCGGTGATGTGCGCGTCCGTCAGCTGGTTTTGCGCGCGCACCCAGTCGTCGGTCTCCATGCTGGTGATGTCTTCCAGCCAGCGATAGGGATCGGCCACGGTGCGGCCGAAGTGCGTCTCGGCGTCCGTGCCACTGCGGGTCTGGGGGTAGGCCAGGCGGGACGGTTCGGGAGCCGGGCTGCCGCCGCCCCCGCCGCAGGCGGCAAGGGTGGCAAGGGCGGTGGCCGCCGCGAGGGCGCACAGAAGGCTGTTTGGGGCAGGCATGGGGGTCCTCTCTACTATCAAAAAAGAAGCGGCTTACGCTTGTCTGGTAAGGGTTTTATCCTTATTTCATTCGTTTCTTTGTTGCCGCAGGCCGGGCGGTATCAGGCCGCGCTTGAAGGCATCGATCCATTCGCCGGCCTGCCGCGGGTGCCTGAAGGCCGAGGCGGTGGCTGCCTTGGTACGGGCCTGGGCGTCCTGCGCCAGCGGGTGGCCGGGACAGGTGGTTTCGCGCTGCGCGGGCGATTCGCCCAGCAGGTAGCTGGTGACCGTCGGGTCCACACAGCTGTCCTGGTAGGGGAACACGCCATGCTGGAAGTCACCCGGCACGTAGACGCGGCGGGCGCCCGGCAGCTGGGCGAAGAAGGTGTCGGCGCCTTCGGTGTAGGTGGCCGAGTCGTACTGCGACTGCACGAACAGCACGTCCAGCGACCGAAGGGCCGCCAGGCCGGGCTTGTCCACCTTGGGGCCGCCCCAGTAGGTGCAGGCATGCACTTCGGGCAGCAGCAGGGTGAGGAAGTACATGGGCGCACGCTGCGCCACGCCGCGCACCACCGTGGTCCAGGCGCCTTCGTCGGTGGTGGCGGCCGTATCGTTGCAACGCACGGCCGTACCCAGGCCGTCCAGCCTGACGGGCGTGGGCACGTGCTTCTGCGTGTGGGCATAGCTCTGCAGCAAGGCAGTGGCCAGGTCGAGCAGCACGGCGTTGCGCGCCGGGTCGGTGGGGTCGAAAGGGTGTTGCTCCAGCGCCGTCAGAACGTCGTTCAGCTGGTTCGGATCGGGCGCGGCCCGCAGGACGGCATCGAGCCCGCGCGCGGCGGCGATGTTGTTCAGGTACTCGTCGGCCAGCTTGCGCTGGTAGCCGTTGCCGCTCAGCGGAGCGGCCAGGACGTATTGCACGCGCGGGCTCAGGCCGGACATGGCGGCTCGCACTTCGGCCTCGGTCGCGCCCAGGCGGAAGGTGCCGTGATGCCGCGCCGCGTAGGGCGCCAGCACCTCGTCGAACAGGCGCTGGCGCGCGGGCGGCTGGGTAAGGGCCACCTCGTCGAACCCTGCGGTGAAGTCCACCGCGCTGTCCAGCACCATCCGGCCCACCTTCTCGGGGAACAGGCTGGCGTACCAGGCGCCCAGCCAGGTGCCATAGGAGATGCCCACGTAGTTGAGCTTGTCGTCGCCCAGCAGGCTGCGCATCAGGTCCATGTCGCGGGCGGTGGCGTCGGTGTTGATGTAGGGCGTGAGGGGGTTCTTGCCGCAGGCCTCGGCGGTCTTGCGGGCGTTGTAGTGCAGGTTGGCCAGGTTCTCCGGCGTGTCCCAGCCGGCCAGGGTATTGGCGGTGGGGCGGTACTGCTCGTTGGTGCCGCAGTGCAGCTGCGTGCTGGCGCCGGTGCCGCGCGGCGAGAAGCCGACCATGTCGTATTCGTCCAGCAGGCGCAGCTGTCGCGCGCCCTGCGGGTCGGCGGGGTCGCTGTCGGCAAAGGCCTTCATCAAATACAAAGAGAAGATCAGCCCGTCCTCGCCCGGCCCGCCGGGGTTGAACAGCAGGGCGCCGCGCCGCCGGCCGGGCTGGGCGGCGGCCAGCCGCATCAGGCTGAGGGTGACGTCGCCGCGCTCGGGCCGGGTCCAGTCCATGGGCGCCTGCACCAGGGCGCAGCGCAGGCGGTCGCCGGCCTGCTCCCACAGCGGGCCGACCTTGTCGCGGTCGATCAGGGTGGCGTCGCACTCCGTCCATTGCACGGTTTGCTCGCGGTATTTCTGCAGCGGGTCAGGCGGGGCACTGCCGCCGCCGCAGCCGGCCAGGACCAGGGCAGCGCCGGCGGCGAGCAGGAACGTCGGGCGATTCATGGGTGTTGCTCCTTGGTGGATGGTGTTTGGCGGTTGTTGTGCATGAACCTTTGGAGTCCCTCAGGCCCAAGGCTTGCGCCGGGCTGCGAATGCAGCCAGCAGGGTCAGCGGCGCGAGCAGCAGCAGGCTTGTGCCGGAGAGCGCCGGCACGGGCTGGGGGGCGGCCGGGGGGGCCAGGGTGGTGAAGATCTGAAAGGCAGGGTCCGGCATGGCGCCGGTGCCGTTGTAGGGCTGCACGCTGCACTGGTAGCGCCCGCCGGGTTCCAGCCCGCCCACGGTGATGGGGCTGACAGCGCCCAGCGCGATCAGGTAGCCCGTGGGTGCCGTGGCCACCAGGGGCGGCGGGGGGGAGGGCGCGTCGATGCAGATGGCCGCGTAGCCGTGGATGGCGGTGCTGGGTACGGCGGTCGGGGTGAAGGCCAGACGCAGGCTGGTGAGGGCAGGGGTGGCCTGCAGCCCCATGACGGCGTCGGCGGCGGTGGGCGCGGGCCCGGACAGGCCGTCCGGTGCGATGACGATGGTGGGCGCGGCCGCGCCGAGGTAGTCCTGAGCGCCTCGGGTGAACTCCAGCTCGCAGGTGTAGGGCTCACCGGGCACCAGCCCCGCGACGACGGGCGGGTTGGTGGCCGAGAGCGCGGCGCCGCCGGTCAGGGGGCGGCAGCGGCCGGTCTGCTGGGGGGCTGGCGGGAATGCGGCTGCGAGGGAGAACAACACCGCGGAGTTGCCTGCGAGGATGGCAGTGGTGATACCCAGCGGCAGCAAGGTGGGGGGGGTGCCCTGCGCCTGCGCCCCGCCGCCCAGGTACAGCAGGACCAGGGAAAGCAGTGCGGTGCCGCGGTGGCGAGGCAGGGCGTAGACGGGGCGCAAGAAAACTCCTCTTTTGATAGCTACTGGCGCTTTCCTGGCAAGCGCTGGAGATCGATTTGCCTCTGGTAACAGGCGGTGGTGAGAAATCGTAGAGTCGTGTTGCCTTGTGTAACATCACTGAAATTGGGTAATTTGCGGGGTTGGGCTGAAATTCACCAATTTCAGGGATGCTCTGGCGCACATGCGTGACCTACGATGGGTCTTCCCGTTGCCCGCTGTTACGCTTTTGCGCCATGACCGATCCGTCTTTGCCTGCCGAACCTGTCTTGCCCGCCCCCGTGCTGGTGGTGGAGGACGAGCCGCTGCTGCAGGAGCGCCTGCAGGCCGTGTTGCTGGCGCTGGGCTACGCGCCGGACGCGCTGGTGTTCGCCGCCACCCTGAGCGAGGCGCGCGCCTGCCTGGCGCAGCAGCCGGTGGCGCTGGCGCTGGTGGACCTTCAGCTGCCCGATGGCGATGGGCGCGAGCTGATCGCGCAGCTGCGCGCCGACGACCCGGGCCTGGGCATTCTGGTGGTATCGGCCTGGAGCTCCGAGGACGCCATCCTGGGCGCGCTGCGCGCCGGGGCCACGGGCTACGTGCTCAAGGAGCGCGACGACCTGGAGGTGCAGCTGTCCATCCGCAGCGTGCTGCGCGGGGGCGCGCCCATCGACCCGTTCATCGCCCGGCGCATCCTGGAGCTGCTGCCCCCACCCGCGCCCGTGCCTGATGAGCCGGGACCGGAAGGCGCGCTGAGCGAGCGCGAGAGCGAGATCCTGCGCCTGGTGGCCGATGGCCTGACCAACCGCGAGATCGCCGAGCAGCTGTTCCTGTCGCGCTACACGGTGGAGAGCCACGTCAAGCGCGTGTACCGCAAGCTGGCCGTGTCCTCGCGCACGGGGGCTGTGCGCGTGGCGCGCTCGCGCGGCTGGCTGGGCTGATGCGCTGGCGGGTGTGGCTGGCGTTGTGGCTGCTGGCGTGGCCCATGGCCTGGGCCAAGGCGGACGCCTGCGCGCCGCGCATCGTGTCCACACAGGCCGCCCGTGCGGCGGAGGGTGCGAGCGGCGCGCGGCCAGCCCAGGGCTGGGAGGACGTGAGGCTGCCTGACATGTGGGCGCGCCGCTGGCCCGGCTATGGCGGCTCGGCCTGGTACCGCATCGACTGGGAACGCCCGGGCGGTGCATGCGCCGCCGCCGAACTCGCCCTGGGCATCGACGGCATCGGCGGCGCGGGCGAGGTGTTCATCAACGACGATCTGCTGTGGCGCGACGCGTCGCTGGTGGAGCCTCTGTCGCGCAGCTGGAACGTGCCGCGCTGGTGGCTGCTGCCCGCGTCCAGCCTGCATGCGGGCGTGAACACGGTGTGGGTGCGCGTGGTGGGCGTGGCGTCTTTGTCGCCCGGCCTGGTGGGTACGCTGCGCCTGGGGGGCGTGGACAGCGTGGCCCAGGCGCAAACCCAGGCCCAGTGGCGCCAGCGCACGGTGTACCTGATCAACGCCGTGCTCGCCGGCATGGCGGCCACGGTGTTCCTGCTGGTGTGGTGCCTGCGCCGCCAGGAGCGGGCCTATGGCTGGTTCGCGCTCATGTCGCTGTGCTGGCTGGCCTACCTGAGCACCTACCTGGCCACCACGCCCTGGCCGTTCGCCGATTCGCTGGACCGTGCGCGCGCCAGCCTGGTGGCCTTGGTGGGCTACGCGCTGTGCGCCTGCCTGTTCACCTTCCGCTTCGGCGGGCAGCGCCTGCCGTGGTTGGAGCGCGGGCTGTGGCTGCTGGCGGGCGCGGGCGCGGCGGCGGCTTGGCTGGCACCGCAGGACGCGGCGGGGGCCTGGTTCGCCACCATCTGGCGGGGCGTCATGGGCGTGTTCCTGCTCAACGGGCTGCAGTTCCAGTGGCATGCGTGGCGTCCCCGGCCGGAAGGGCGCGACCGCGCCCACATGCTGCTGGCGCTGTGCTGGCTGGTGTTCTGCGCCGTGGCCCTGTCCACGCTGGGCCTGGTGCCGAACGTCTGGCATGTGGCGCGCAACTGGGCGGCGATCAGCGGCATCGCCACCATCGCGCTGGTCATGCTGCTGCTGAGCGGTCAGCTGGTGCAGCAAATGCGCAGCGCCGAACGTTTCCAGCGCGAGCTGGAGCAGCGCGTGGACGAGGCCCGCGCCGAGCTGGCCCAGGCCCTGGAGCGCGAGCACGCCCAGGCGCTGCACGGAGCCAAGCTGCAGGAGCGCATGCAGATCGCGCACGACCTGCATGACGGCTTGGGCGGCAGCCTGGTGCGCAGCATGGCGCTGCTGGAGCGAGCCCCCGGCCCGTTGCCCAACGAGCGCATGCTGTCGCTGCTCAAGACCCTGCGCGACGACCTGCGCCAAGTGATCGACCATGGATCGAGCGCGGGCGCTGCCGTGCCTGATACGCCCGTGCAATGGGCCGCACCGCTGCGCCACCGCTTCACGCGCATCCTCGACGAGATGGGCGTTGCCAGCGAATGGCACACCGCGCCGCACTGGCAGGAGCGGCCCAGCGCGCTGCAGTGCCTGGGGCTCACGCGGCTGGTGGAAGAGGCGTTGTCCAACGCCATCAAGCACAGCCAGGCCCGCCATGTGCGGGTGGATGTGTGCGTGGGCGCGGGCGTGTTCGCCGTGCGCATCGAGGACGACGGCGTGGGCTTCGACGTGCCCGCCGTGCAGGGGGCGGGCCTGTCGGTCGGCATGCGCAGCATGGCCGCGCGCGCCGAGCGCATGGGTGCACGGTTCTCGGTCGAGTCGGCACCGGGGGCGACGGTGGTGAAGGCGGTTCTGCTATTGAAGAAATAGCTGCTGGCGCAATCCAGGAAGGCGCCAGAGCCCGTTTTCATTCAGAAAGAAAACGCTCGATCAACTCCGCCACCGCTTGCGGCTGGTCATGGTGCAGCATGTGGCTCGCGTCCTGTACCACGGCCGTGCGGCAGTCGCGCACATGCGCCAGGCGCTGGTGGTAGTCGGCCAGGGTGTACTTGTCTTTCCACCAGCGCCCCAGGCTATCGTCGCTTGCTTCGACCGAGAGCACGGGCGCGGTGATGGATTCGTACAGCGCGAGCGCCTCGTCCACGCGGTAGAGCTGCGCGCTCACGATCTTGTGCGCGGCATCG
>JASLFM010000476.1 GCA_030150585.1 Acidovorax sp. | reverse complement strand
GCCAGCACCGTGGGCAGCGCCTGCATCTGCGCCATGGCGTCGTTCATGGTGCCCTCGCGCGTGTCGTGCGTGAGGATGATGAGGTCGGTCTGCGTGGAACCCTCGCCGCCGACTTCGTCGGCCTCGCGCTGCAGCACGGCGTCGATGCTGATGCCGGCCGTGGCGAGAATGCCCGTGACCTTGGCGAGCACGCCCGCCTGGTCGGCCACGCGCAGGCGCAGGTAGTAGCTCGTCACCACCTCGCTCATGGGCAGCACGGGCAAGCTGTCCATGGCGTCGGCCAGCGTGTGCGGCTGGAACGCGAGGTACGGCACGCGGTGCTCAGGGTCGGCCGTGGCCAGGCGGGTGATGTCCACAAGGTCGGCGATCACCGCGCTGGCCGTGGGCTCGCTGCCTGCGCCCTTGCCGTAGTACAGCGTGCTGCCCACGGCATCGCCCTGCACCACCACGGCGTTCATCGCACCCTCGACGTTGGCGATCAGGCGCTTGGCCGGCACCAGGCTGGGGTGCACGCGCAGCTCCACGCCCTTGTCGGCCCGCTTGGTGATGCCCAGCAGCTTGATGCGGTAGCCGAGCTGCTCGGCGTACTTGATATCGGCCGCGGCGAGCTTGGTGATGCCCTCCACATAGGCCTTGTCGAACTGCACGGGAATGCCGAAGGCGATGGCCGACATGATGGTGGCCTTGTGCGCGGCGTCCACGCCCTCGATGTCGAAGGTCGGGTCCGCCTCGGCATAGCCCAGGCGCTGGGCCTCCTTGAGCACCACGTCGAAATCGAGGCCCTTGTCGCGCATCTCGGACAGGATGAAGTTCGTCGTGCCGTTGATGATGCCCGCGAGCCACTGGATGCGGTTGGCCGTGAGGCCTTCGCGCAGCGCCTTGATGATGGGGATGCCGCCGGCCACGGCGGCCTCGAAGGCCACCATCCCCCCCCTGGAGGAGGCCGCGGCAAAGATCTCGGTGCCATGCACGGCCAACAGCGCCTTGTTGGCGGTGACCACGTGCTTGCCCGCAGCAATGGCTTCAAGCACCAGCGCCTTGGCGATGCCATAGCCGCCGATGAGCTCGATCACGATGTCGATCTCGGGGTTGGCGATCACCTCGCGCGCATCGCCCACGACGCGGACGCCATCGCCGACGATGGAGCGCGCGCGCGCCACGTCCAGGTCGGCCACCATGGCGATCTCGATGCCGCGGCCCGCGCGGCGGCGGATTTCTTCCTGGTTGCGCTGCAGCACGTTGAAGACGCCGCTGCCGACAGTACCAATGCCCAGCAGGCCCACTTGGATCGGTTTCATGAGGTATTTACCAGTCAAAAAGGGCTGTAGCGCAGGTTGGACGGGCGCTGACAGCTATTGAAAAAAGAGTATCAGGCGGCCCCGTGGCGCTGGCGGTATGCGCCAAGGAACCCGGCCAGCCGGCTGATGGCCTCGCGCAGGTCGTCCTCGTGCGGCAGGAACACGATGCGGAAATGCTGCTGGTCGGAATAGTTGAAGCCCGAGCCCTGCACCAGCATGACGCGCGTGGCGCGCAGCACTTCCATGAAGAACTGGCGGTCGTCCTCGATGGGGTACATCGCAGGGTCCAGGCGGGGGAACATGTACAGCGCTGCCTTGGGCTTCACACAGGTCACGCCCGGGATGGCCGTGATGAGCTCGTAGGCCAGGTCGCGCTGGCGGCGCAGGCGGCCGCCCTCCTTGACCAGGTCGTTGATGCTCTGGTAGCCGCCCAGCGCGGTCTGGATGGCCCACTGGCCCGGCACGTTGGAGCCGAGCTTGAGGTTGGCCAGCATGTTCAGCCCCTCGATGTAGTCGCGCGCGTCGGCCTTGGGGCCGGACACCACCATCCACCCCGCGCGGTAACCGCACGAGCGGTAGGCCTTGGAGAGCGAGTTGAAGGTGAGCGTGAGCACATCGGTGGACAGGCTCGCCATCGAGGTGAACACGGCGCCGTCGTACAGCACCTTGTCGTACACCTCGTCCACCAGCAGCACGAGGTTGTGGTCGCGCGCGATCTGCACGATGCCCTTGAGCAGGTCGTTGGAGTACAGCGCGCCCGTGGGGTTGTTGGGATTGATGACCACGATGCCGCGCGTGCGCGGACCGATTTTGGCGCGCATGTCGGCCAGGTCGGGCATCCAGCCATCTTCCTCGCGGCACGCGTAGTGCACGGGCTTGCCGCCCGAGAGGCTGGTGGCCGCCGTCCACAGCGGGTAGTCGGGCGAGGGCACGAGCAGCTCGTCGCCCTCGTCGAGCAGCGCGTTGGTCGCCATCACGATCAGCTCGCTCGCGCCGTTGCCCAGGTAGATGTCGTCCAGCGTCACGCCCGCGATGCCGAGCTGCTGCGTGTAGTGCATCACCGCCTTGCGGGCGGCGAAAATGCCCTTGCTGTCCGAATAACCCGCCGAATTGGGCAGGTTGCGGATCATATCCTGCTGCACTTCCTCGGGTGCGTCGAAGCCGAACGGGGCCATATTGCCGATATTCAGCTTGATGATCTTCTGGCCCTCGTCCTCCATCTGCTTGGCCGCGTCCACGATCGGTCCACGGACGTCGTACAGAACATTGGCAAGCTTGGCGGATTTGCGTAGGGGCTTCATGGCAGCGGAGGATGTTGCGGTGCGGCGAAACCTATAATTTGACCACAGTTATGAAATTCCAACCCGACCGCTCCGACGCGCAGACCATCAGCGGCTACGGCCCCGGCTGGATCGGCATCGAGGCCGAGAAAATCACCGCCAGCGTGATCATCGGCTCGGGTGGCCAGCGCATCGACTGGCACTGCGCGCGCTTCGAGGACCTCACGCCCGCGCACTTCGCCCAGCTCGCCGAGCTGGAGACCGAACTCGTCATTTTCGGCAGCGGCACGCGCAACCGCTTTCCCCCCCCCGCGTGGCTCGCGCCGCTCATGGCGCGGCGCATCGGCCTCGAGACCATGGACACCCAGGCGGCCTGCCGCACCTACAACATCCTGGCCAGCGAAGGTCGCAACGTGGCGGTGGCCCTGCTGCTGGAATCGCCTTCCCCCTGATTTTTGTCCATCCCCGTTTCGGGGTAAAATCACGGGTTGCGGTCGGGGGCACTTCCAAGAGCAATAACACACCCGCTCCCCCGGCTTTTCAACGACTATATCCAGCAGAGATTGAGGCGCTATGGCGATCGTTGTCAACAAACCCCTTCCCGAATTTGAAGCCAACGCGACCGGTGGAATCAAGGTCTCCAATACCTCCCA
>JASLFM010000216.1 GCA_030150585.1 Acidovorax sp. | reverse complement strand
TTGTTGTTTCACGCAGATATGGACACGCAGGCTCGACGGTTGTTCGAAATGATCGGCGACGCCGTTCGGCTGCTGGGCCACCCGGAACAGCTGGATGCCGTGCTCACGGTGCTGGGGACCCGTCACGTGGCTTATGGCGTTTGCGACGAGTACTACGACACCGTGGGTGGCGCGCTACTGGACACCCTGGATGCCGCATTGGGCGACGCTTTCACACCCGAGCTGCGCGAGGCCTGGGGCTGCTTCTACGGACGCGTCAGCCGCGTGATGCGCGAGGGCGCTTTCCGCAAGGTGCTGGCCGGTGCTGTTGCCAGACCAGTCCAACACGAGAGACGGGCTGTTTGAAGTGCATGGAAGGCGCAGTGTCGATCTGATACTCGGCGACTTGGGCGTCTCGACCATCAAGACGCTGATGGGCAGCGGGTTCTGGTCGGCCTGAGGCGCCACTTCGTCGACTGGCTTTGAGGCGCCGCCGGCCAACAGGTCGGCCGACTTGTTCTTCTTGGCTTCCTTGCTCTTGGGGATGGCCGACGTCGCCGGTACGGCCCTGGTGCCAGTCTTTCCAGGCGTGGATGCGCGCTGTTGAAGGAGCACAGCAGCGGCCCTTCGTCCGTGGCTTCGGGCGCCATCGACGAGCGTTCGACCCACGCGGCGATCAGATCCAGCGGCAGCGTAGCGGACTGCGGCTGAAACAAAGCAAACACAAAGGCCGCCGCATGAAGCGGTGCTGAAACCGGGGCTGGCGACGATGACACCCGTCACTCACCCACAACCTCAACGGCAGCACTTGCCAAGGACAGCATCCATCATGAAGACACTCCGCATCCTCTCCATCGCATTGGCCTCGCTGGCGGCTTCCTCCGCCTTCGCCCAAGTCACCATCGACCAGAACAAGGCCTTGGCCGGCGGCATCACGCCGGGCGACACGGCGGGCTTCCCGATCACGATCAGCCAGCCGGGCAGCTACAAGCTGACGAGCAACCTCATCGTGCCGGCCGGCACCATCGGCATCAACATCGCCGCCGAAGGCGTGACGCTGGACTTGAACGGCTTTTCGGTGCGCGCACCCGGCACCTGCACGCGCAACAGCGCGTCCCTGATCGTCACCTGCCTGCACAAGGACAACACGAGCACGGGCATCGAGTCGTGGTCAACGGACACCGTCGTCCGCAATGGCAGCGTGCGTGGCTTCGGCGGTACCGGGGTGTACCTGCGCGAGTCGGGGCGTATCGAAGACCTGCAGCTCAGCCACAACGGTGGCTATGGCGCCGCGCTCTCGGTGGGGCACGCATTGGGCGTCGACGCCGAGTTGAATGCCAGCGACGGCATTCGCGCCCTTGCCGGCTGGGTGACCCGCAGCGTTGCGCGCTTCAACGGGAACAGTGGCTTCACTGCCATGTATGTGCAGGAGAGCTTCGCTTACGGTAATAAGAACTATGGCGTTGAGGCCAATGGCGTGCGCGGCACCGTGATGCGGGGCAACGGGGGCGGCACCTACGGCAACGGCACCAAGTCGATGGGCGGCAACTTGAACGAGAGCACGCCCTGGTGAGCGGCGGCCTCCTTCATTCAAGGAGAACTTCCATGAAATCAGCCAGGACATTTCTCGCCACCACCGCACTGGCGCTGGCCTCGGCGGCCGTGAGCGCGGACGTGGTGAGCTACAGCTTCACCGGCAACGTGACATGGGACGACGCCGACCGCGGCTACCAGGGCTTTGCCGGCAGCTTCAGCTTCGACAGCGCGGCCGTGAACCTCATCAACGACCCGAGCGGCAGCACCGGCGCCTACACCGGCGCGGGTGCGCCCTGGGCGCTGAGCCTGGCCTTCGACGGCGGCGCCGTGCTGGACTTCAGCAGCAGCTTCTTCGTCAACATCGGCAACAACCTGGGCGGCCAGGACAGCTGGGGCCTGCTGGGCAGCGGCAGCGGCGGTACCGTCAGCGCGACGCTGTACGACCTCACGGCGGCGCTGTTCGGCAACGCCGGCCTGCCGCTGCACGACGGTGGCTACACCTTGGCGGACTTCGGCTGGTCGGACTTCAAGTGGGAGTCGGACGCGGGCACGCTGCAGGGCATGTTCGCATCGCTGAGCTGCACGGCGGGCGGTGGTGAAACGCCCCCTGGCGGCGGCACCGGCACGCCGCCCAATACCGTGCCCGAACCCGGCAGCCTGACGCTGGCGATGACCAGCCTGGCGCTGCTGCTGCGCCGCCGCTACGGCTGAACCAGGAGACCACGATGAATCCCCGTCAAATCCAACTCGTGCGCGAGAGCTTCGCGCTCGTCGAACCCCAGGCGGTGCAGGCCGGCGCGCTGTTCTACGACAAGCTGTTCAAGCGCGACCCGTCCATCAGCATGATGTTCAGCACGGACATGGGTACGCAGAGCCGGCGGCTGCTGGAGATGATTGGCGACGCGGTGC
Source organism: Acidovorax sp. (assembly GCA_030150585.1). GTDB lineage: Bacteria > Pseudomonadota > Gammaproteobacteria > Burkholderiales > Burkholderiaceae_C > JASLFM01. The sequence continues at coordinate 961 of JASLFM010000216.1, read as the reverse complement.
GGCTGCTGAACCAACCGGAGCAGTTGGACGCCGTGCTGGCGGTGCTGGGCGCGCGCCATGTGGCCTACGGCGTGCAGGACGAGCACTACGACACCGTGGGCGGCGCGCTGCTCGACACGCTGGCCGCCGCCTTCGGCGACGCCTTCACGCCGGACCTGCGCGAGGCCTGGGGGGCGTTCTACGACCGCGTCAGCCGCGTGATGCGGGACGGCGCTTTCCGCAAGGTACTGGGCAGCCGTGCCACCGCCGTCCAAGCGCCGCCAGGATTGGCCGAGCGGCGGGCGGCATGAAAATGGGGTCGGGGTCGATCGTTCAATCGACTCCGACCTCATTTTCATTTGTGCTTCAGCTTGGCTTCCTTGCCCTTGGGGATGACCGAAGTGGTCGGCGCGACCGGGCGGTCGGAGCCTGCCGACTTGCCTAGAGGGGCGTCCTTCTTGGGCTTCTTCGCCATCTTGTTGCTGCGCTGTTCGTGGTTCGCCATGGGCCCTCCGTGCAAAGAGTGAAAGATTGAAGTGGCGCGGACTATGCCTCAGCGTCGTACTTCGTCTTGGCCGGGCTGGCCTGCCACTGCTCGGCCGTGATGTCGTAGCGCTTGCAGTCCATGTCGTACCAGCGGCCGGTGCCGGTGTAGCTCATGCCCAGGCGCTCCATGACCGTGGAGGAGGGCGTGTTGTCGGGTTGGCAAACCGCACAGATCAGTTCGGGCTTCAGCGTGTCGAAGGCCCAGCCGACCATATGGCGAGCCGCCTCGCTGGCATAGCCCTGGCCCCAGGCATCCTGGCGCAGCCGCCAGCCGGTCTCCAGCGGCCCGCTGGGGTCGCGGTTCAGGTGCTGGATGCAGCCGGCGCCGATGAGCAGCCCCTCGCGCTCGCCACCGCGCAGCACGAAGCCCCACCACGAATAGCCGAACTCGGCCCAGCGGGCCTTCACCCGGTCGATCATCGACTGGGTGTCCTGC
>JASLFM010000440.1 GCA_030150585.1 Acidovorax sp. | reverse complement strand
TGGGCTCGGGCGCCGAGATCAAACACTTCATGCGGGCCTTCAAGTCGCCTGCCTCGTTCGCCTACGTGGCCAAGCGACTGGGCCGCCACTTTCTTGACGTGCTGCGCTACGGCCGCGGCATGACGCTGACCAACGGCAATGCGCTCGCGGGCCGGCTGGCCAAGGCCGGCATGGACCTGGACATTCCCGTGTGGCTGTCCTCCCCCGTCACGCGGCTCGTAACCGACGCCACGGGCGTGCGCGGCGCCGAAGTGCTGCGCGAAGGCCGCAAGGTCCAGGTGCAGGTCACGGTGGGCGTGGTGCTGGCCTGCGGCGGCTTTCCGTACGACGTGGAGCGGCGCAAGGCGCTGTTCCCGCACGCCCCCACAGGCAAGGAGCACTTCTCGCCCTCCCCTGCCACCAACACCGGCGACGGCCTGCGCCTGGCCGAATCGGTGGGCGGGCGCGTCGACGGCACCATCCCGCATGCGGCGGCATGGGTGCCGACCTCGGTCACCACCCGCCCCGATGGGACGAAGGGCGTGATGCCCCACTTCATCGACCGCGCCAAGCCCGGGGTGATCGCCGTGACGCGCCAGGGCCGCCGTTTCACGAACGAAGGCAATTCGTACCACGACTTCGTGCAGGCCATGGTCGCGGCCTGTCAGGGCGAGCCCGAAGTCAGCGCCTGGCTGCTGTGCGACCACAAGGCGCTGCGCAGCTACGGCCTGGGCTGCGTCGCGCCCTTCCCGCTGCCCATCGGCCGCCACCTCAAGAGCGGCTACCTGAAGCGCGGCAGCACCGTGGCCGAGCTGGCGCGGCAGATCGGCGTGGACCCGCAGGCGCTCGAAGCCACCGTGGCCGAGTTCAACCAGGGTGCGCGGCGCGGCGAAGACGCGGCCTTCGGCAAGGGCAGCAAGGCCTACAACCGCTACCAGGGCGACGCGCTCGTCACGCCCAACCCCTGCGTGGCGCCGCTGGAGCACGGACCGTACTACGCCATCAAGCTCGTGGTGGGCGATATCGGTACCTTCGCGGGCCTCGTGACCGACGCGCAGACCCGCGTGCTCGATGCCGGGCGCCGCCCCATCCCCGGCCTGTACGCGGTGGGCAACGACGCGGCCAGCATCATGGGCGGCAACTACCCCGGCGCGGGCATCACGCTGGGCCCGGCCCTCACCTTCGGCTACGTGGCCGGCATGCAGCTCGCGGCTGCCAAGGCCGAGCGCCCGGCCACCCAGCCCACGCCGCAGCGCGAAGCCGCGCTGCACGCCTGAACCACGCCCCATCCGGAGACACGATGATATTCCCCACCACCGTCGCACCGCGCCTGTTGGAAGGCCGGCTCGCGCTGATCACGGGCGCGGGCCAGGGCAACGGCCGCGCGCTCGCACTGGGCCTGGCGCAGGCCGGTGCGCGCGTGATCGCCACCGACATGAACACCGCCACCGTGGAAGAGACCGCCGCACAGGTGCGCGCCGCGGGCGGCTCAGCCTGGGCCTTCACGCTGGATGTGACCTCGGCCGAGGCCTGCCAGGCACTGTCCGCACGCGTCGGCGCCGAGATCGGCGCGGTCGACCTGCTGGTCAACAACGCGGGCATCATCATCCGCGAGAACACCCAGAGCGCCCGCGCGGCCGACAACTGGAAGAAGACGATCGACGTGAACGTGCACGGCACCTTCAACGTCACCCACGCCTGGCTGCCGGCCATCCGCGCCACGCGCGGCTGCATCGTCAACCTCGCCTCCATCGCCGCCTACGCGGGCCAGGCCGCGAGCCTGGGCTACTCGCCCTCCAAGGGCGCGATCAAGATGTTCACGCAGTCGCTCGCGGCCGAGCTGGCGCCGCACGGCGTGCGCGTCAACGCGCTCGCACCGGGCGTGATCGCCACCCCCATGACCGCCGCCACGCGCGAAGACCCCAGCCGCCTCGAATCGTTCATGGCGCGCATCCCAATGGGCCGCGTGGGCGAGACCGAGGACCTGGTCGGCCCCGTGGTCTTCCTCGCCTCGGACATGGCGCGCTACGTCACTGGCGTCACGCTGCCGGTGGACGGGGGCTTCCTCGCCGTGTAAGCCGCATTTTTCCTTTCCCGCCCGCACCACACACATAAGGAGACACTATGAAGCTCAAACGACTCTGCACGGCCCTGCTCGCCTGCGCGGCCTTCACCATGGCCCATGCCCAGGACATCAAGCTGGGCTACAACGGTGACCTGTCGGCATCGCCCTCGGCGCAAAGCGGCCAGGCCGCCGTACTGGGCATGGAGGCAGCCATTGCCGACATCAACGCGGCCGGCGGCGTGCTGGGCCGCAAGCTCACGCTGGTCACACGCGACGACGTGTCGGCCCCGCCCAAGTCCATCCAGAACATGAGCGACCTGATCGACAACGAGAAGGTGGCGGCCGTGTTCGGCCCCACGAATTCGGGCAATGCCATGGCCTGGAAGCACATCGCCAACCAGAAGAAGATCCCGGTGATGGGCAACGTGGGCTCGGGCACCGACATCACCAAGCCCATGAGCCCCAACGCCGACAACTACATGTTCCGCGTCTCCATGGTGGACCGCGAACAGGTTGCCGCGCTCATGGCCTACGTGAAGAAGAACGCCGCGCAGTCCAAGGTAGTGGGCCTGATGGCCGAGACCACGGGCTACGGCCAGGGCGGCCTGAAGGACATGGAGGAAATCGCCAAGCTGCAGGACATCAAGATCGCGGCCACCGAGCGTTTCGGCGTCGGCGACACCGACATGACCTCGCAGCTCTCCAAGATGAAGGCCGCCAACGTCGACACCGTGGTCGTGTGGGCGCAGGGCACGCCGATCGCGCAGCTCATCCGCAGCATGGAGAAGCTCAACTACTTCCCGCTCACGCTCACCTCCTGGTCGTCGGACAACATCACGTTCTACGACGCGGCGGGCAAGACGCTGGCCGAGAAGCCCCTGTTCATGCGCACCGTCAGTGAGACGCGCACGCCCGCGCAGCAAAAGCTGTTCGACCGCATCGGCTCCAAGCTCAAGGCTCCCAGCTCATTCTCGTTCGCGCTGCACGGCTACGACTCCGTGCTGCTCGTGGCCGAAGCCATGAAGCAGGCCAAGACCACCGACGGCTCGGCCGTGCGCCTCGCGCTCGAAAACCTGGGCACCCCGGTGCAAGGCCTGCTCAAGACCTACAACAAGCCCTTCAGCAAGGCCCACCACGAGGCGCTCACCGCCAAGGACCTGGTCTGGATCCGCTGGAAGGACGGCAAGCTGCTGCCCTACGCCGACGCGCTCACCGGCGCGCTGACGCCGGCCGACTACAAGCAGTAAGTCTTTCACTTTCCGCCCTTTCCCCCTGAAGAAAACGATGGCGGCGGCGCGGCTCCCCGGAGCCCGGCCGCCGCATCGGGAGACCGTTCCATGGCAGAAGCGCTCTTGCAGGCGATCATCAGCGGCCTGGCCGTAGGCGGCGCCTACGCGCTGGTGGCGCTGGGGTTCAGCATCACCTTCACCACCACCAAGACCCTCAACTTCTCGCACGGCGAGTTCGTGTCGGCGGGCGCCTTCATCGGCATGAGCGCACTTTTCCTCATGCTCGGGCTTCCCGTGAGCTCCACCACCTTCGGCAGCGCCGTGCCCGGCAGCGGCGCGCAGCTGCTGGCCCTCGTCGCCGCGCTGGCCGTGATGGGCGGGCTCGGCTGGCTGCTCTACGCGCTGGGCGTGCGCCCCTTCGCGGGCCGCCCTGGCATGGCCTGGGTGATGAGCACGCTGGGTTTCGGCGTGATCCTGCAGAGCATCGGCCTGGCTATCTGGGGGCCCAAGCCCGTGGTGGTGCCCTCGCCCGTGGGCGACACGGTGATCCGCTTCCTCGGCGTGGGCGTGCGCCCGCAGGAGCTGCTCACGCTGGCCGTCACGGTGGCCGTGATGGTCGTCTTCGACCGCGTGATGAACCACACGCTGATCGGCAAGGCCATGCGTGCCGTGGCCGCCAACGGCAGCGTGGCCAGCCTCATGGGCATCAACACGCAGGCCATGATGGTCGGCGCCTTCGTCGTGAGCTCGGCGCTCGCGGGCCTCTCGGGCTTCCTGCTCGCGCCCATCGCGCAGGCCTCACTCTTCATGGGACTCACGGTGGGTCTCAAGGGCTTCTCGGGCGCCATGGTGGGGGGGTTGAGCAACCCGCGCGGCTGCGTCATCGGCGGCTTCGCGCTCGGCGTGTTCGAGTCGCTGGTCAATCTCTGGCAGGCGCAATGGCGCGAGGTCGCGGTGTTCGCGCTCGTGATCCTGGTGCTCGCCTTCCGTCCCACGGGCCTGTTCGGCCGCAAGCTGGTGGAGAAAGTATGAAGGGCGCACGCCACCTGGGCGCCGTGGCCGTGCTGGCCGCGGCAATGATCGGGCTGACCGCGTTCACCGCGATCGGAACGAACGACTACTACCTGCGCATCGTCTTCATGATGTGCGTCTACTACCTGTGCGCCGCGGGCATGAACGTGCTCGTGGGCTACGCCGGCCAGAAGTCTCTGGGCCAGGCGGGCCTGTTCGCCGCCGGGGCCTATGCCGTGGCGCTCATCACCACGCGCAGCGAGCTGAATCCGTGGATCGCGCTGGCGCTGGCTGCCGCCATCTCGGGCCTGTGCGGCGTGCTGATCGCACTGCCCTCGCTGCGCGTGAAGGGCCCCTACCTCGCCATGGTGACGCTGGCCTTCGGCATCGTGGTCGAGAAGCTCGTGGGCGAATGGACCGACGTGTTCGGCGGCGCCCAGGGCATCTACGGCATCCGGCCGCTGACCTGGAACGGCGAGCCGCTGACCACCCAGCAGTGGGTCTGGTTCGGCATCGCGCTGTGCGCCATCACGCACCTTCTGCTGCGCAACCTGCTGCAGGGGCGCTTCGGCCGCGCGCTGCTGTCGCTGCAGGCCGACGAGATTGCATCGTCGTCGGTGGGCGTGCGCGTGTACCGCGCCAAGGTGATCGCCTTCGTCGTGGCGGCCGTCACCTGCGGCATCGCCGGCGCGATGGTGGCGCAGCAGAACCAGTACATCAACTCGGACTTCATCACCTTCCACCTGTCGATCTTCATCCTGCTGCTCGTGCTCTTCGGCGGCGCGGGCACCCTCGCGGGGCCGCTGGTGGGCACGGTGATCCTCACGCTGGTCGATGCGCTGCTCGCTCGCTGGCCCTCGGCGCAGCACTTTCTCTACGGCTTCCTGCTGCTGTTCGCGCTGTACGTGATGCCGGGCGGCGTCGTGGGCCTGCTGTCTAGGCTGCGCAGCGGCAAGGCGGCCCCCGCTCCCGCGCCGGCTTCGGGCAAAGCTGCTGCCCCGCTGCGTGCGCGCGGCAGCGGCGAGCTGCTCGCGGTGCGCGGCGTGAGCAAGGCCTACGGCGGCGTGAAGCCGGCCAACAACGTCTCCTTCCAGCTGCAGCGCGGCCACATCAACGCGCTCATCGGTCCCAACGGCGCCGGCAAGAGCACGATGATCAACATGCTCACGGGCGTGGTCACGCCCGACGAAGGCTCGATCCGCTTCCTGGGCCAGGAGATCGCGGGCCAGCCCGTGCACCGCATCTGCCACCTGGGCATGGGCCGCACGTTCCAGAACCTGCGCCTGTTCGCCGACCTGTCGGTGCTCGACAACGTGATGCTGGGCCACCACAGCCGCATGCGCAACGGCTTCTTCGCCTCGCTCGCGGCGCTGCCCGGCGCACGCCTCCAGGAGGAGGCCACGCGGCGCCGCGCGCACCAGCTGCTCGAACTCGTGGACCTCGCCCACCTGGCCCACCAGCCCGCGGGCAGCCTGCCCTACGGCCTGCAGCGCCGCGTGGAGCTGGCGCGCGCGCTGGCCACCGAGCCCGAGCTGCTGCTGCTCGACGAACCCGCCGCGGGCCTGAACCCGCAGGAGACCGCCGAGCTGGGCGAGCTGCTGCTGCGCATCGGCCGCTGCGGCGTGACCATCCTCATGGTGGAGCACCACATGGACCTGGTGATGTCGGTCTCCGACCACGTGATCGTGCTCGACTACGGCGTGAAGATCGCCGAAGGCCGCCCCGCTGAGGTGCAGTCCGATCCGCGCGTGATCGCCGCCTACCTGGGCGTGGACGACGACGAGGCGCCCACCGCCGACGCCGCCCACCTCGCCCCCGCCAGCGCTG
>JASLFM010000157.1 GCA_030150585.1 Acidovorax sp. | reverse complement strand
GCGGGTTTTGGAGCGGAGGGAGGATCGGGGCGGGGCACGGCAAAAAGGCTACCATGCATTCTTCGGTGGTTCCCGGTCGGTCGTTTCTCGCCATGCTCAAGCGCATCAGTGTTCAGCACCTCACCCTGGGCATGTATTTGCACGAATTCTGCGGTTCCTGGATGGAGCATCCGTTCTGGCGCACGCGCTTCGTGCTCAACGACCCCAAGGACCTGGACCGCATCCGCGACACCGATATCCACGAGGTCTGGATCGACGTCTCCAAGGGCCTGGACGTGGCGCCCGGCACCGCCACCGTCTCGCGCGCCGAGGCCGATGCCGAGATCGACACCGATTTCCACCACCTCGAGGACCAGCCCGCCCTGCCCCTGGAGCCCGTGCCGCGCGAGCGCGAGCGCGGCCCCGCCACCATGTCGTCCGAGCTGCTGCGCGCGGCCTCGATCTGCGTGCGCTCCAAGCAGGCCGTGGTTTCCATGTTCAACGAAGCGCGCATGGGCCGCGCCGTGGACCCGGCCGTCACGCAGGGGCTGGTGGAGGAGATTTCGGACTCGGTCACGCGCAACCCCGGCGCGCTCATCAGCCTCGCGCGGCTCAAGACGGCGGACGACTACACCTACATGCACTCGGTGGCCGTGTGCGCGCTCATGGTGGCGCTCGCGCGGCAGATCGGCATGGACGACGGCACTGCGCGCATCGCCGGCATGGCCGGGCTGCTGCATGACCTGGGCAAGGCCGCCGTGCCCATGGATATCCTCAATAAGCCCGGAAAGCTGACCGACGAGGAATTCACCGTGGTGCGCAGCCACCCCGTGGCCGGGCACGCCCTGCTGCAGGACAGCGGCGTGCACCCGCAGGTGCTCGATGCCTGCCTGCACCACCACGAGAAGGTCGACGGCACGGGCTACCCCCACCGGCTGCAGGGCGAGCAGATCACCGTGCTCGCGCGCATGACGGCCATTTGCGACGTATACGACGCCATCACCTCCGACCGGCCCTACAAGCGGGGCTGGGACCCCTCGGAGTCGCTGCGCCGCATGGCCGAGTGGACGCGCGACCATTTCGACAGCCGGCTGTTCCAGGCCTTCGTGAAGACCATCGGCATCTACCCCGTGGGCTCGCTCGTGCGGCTCACGTCGGGGCGCATCGGCGTGGTGACCGAGCAGGGCAGCGGCTCGCTCATCGCGCCGCGCGTGAAGGTGTTCTTCTCGACCAAGTCCGACCTGCGCATTCCGCCCGAAGTCGTGGACCTCTCGGCCCCGGGCTGCACCGAAAAGATCATCGCGCGCGAGAACCCCGACCAGTGGCACTTTCCCGACCTTGCGGAGCTCTGGTCGGGCCTGCCGCGCCAGGCCTGGTAGCCCCCATGGCCCGCGTGATCACCCTAACCCCCAACCCGGCGCTGGACCTGTCCACCCGCGTCGAGCGGCTCATCCCCACCCACAAGCTGCGCTGCGGCCCCGCGCTGCGCCACCCGGGCGGCGGCGGCATCAACGTGGCACGCGTGCTGCACCGGCTGGGCACCCCGGTGCAGGCCTGGTACCTGGCCGGCGGCCCCACGGGCATGGTGGTGCGGCAGCTGCTCGAGGACGAAGGCGTACCCGCGCACCTGCTGCCCATCGCGGGGGCCACGCGCGAGAACTTCGCGGTCATTGAGACCAGCACCGGCCGCGAGTACCGCTTTGTGCTGCCGGGCCCCGAGGTGAGTGGGCCCGAGTGGCGCAACTGCCTGGACCGGCTCACCGCGCTGCGGGCGCCGCCGCACTGGCTGGTCCTGAGCGGCGGCCTCGCGCCCGGCATGCCGGAAGACTTCTACGCTCGGCTGGCGCAGGCCCTGCGCCCGCGCGGCACACGCATCGCGCTCGACAGCACCGGCGCCGCGCTGGCCGCCGCATTGCAGGCCGGCGTGGACGTGGTCAAGCCCAGCCTCAGCGAGCTGCGCGCCTACACGGGCCAGCCGCTGTCCACGCTCGCCGAGCGCAGCGCCGCCGCCCACGCCCTGGTGCGCGCCGGGCGCGCGGGCTGGGTGGCGCTGTCGCTGGGCGAACAGGGCGCCGTGCTGGCCCATGGCGAAGGCCTGTGGCATGCGCCGGCCCTGCCTGTGCCGGCCACGCTCGGCACCACGGGTGCGGGCGACAGCTTTCTCGCGGGCCTGCTCTGGGCGATCGAGCGCGGCGACGCCCCCCCGCAGGCGCTGCGCCACGCCATGGCCGCCGGCGCAGCCGCGCTGCTCGGCGTGGGCACCGCACTGGCGCGGCGCGAGGACATCGAGCGCCTCGCGCCCGGCGTGCAGGTCGAGGCGGTGCCCCTGCCATGACCCGCGCAGCCGTTCGCACCTACGCGATGGTGGAGCGCTCGAACCACCTTGACTTCGACATCCGCGACCAGAGCCTGCGCGCGCCGCTCACGCAGCCGCACAAGCACGAGTACTTCCAGATCCAGGTGAACCTCGCGGGCGATACGCAGCACCACGTGGGCGGCACGGTGCGTCCCTTCACGGCGCGCACGCTGAGCTTCGTGCTGCCGCACCGCATGCACCTCGTGCCGCACCCGCCGGGCACGCGCTGGCTCGTGGTCAACTTCAGCCAGCGCTTCCTGCGGCCCGACCTGGCCGTCGATCCGCTGGACCTGGAGGACGTGCCCCTGGCACTCGCGCCCGAACTCGCGCCGTTCCAGTTCCAGGAGCACCTCGACTTCACGTTCGACGAAGCCGGCTTCGCCGAGGTGCGCGCGCTGCTCGGCACCATGGAGCGCGAAAACGCCACGCGGCGCCTGGCCTCGCTCGCGCGCATCCGCGGCTGCCTGCTGGAACTGCTCGCGCTGACCTGCCAGCGCTGGGAGCGCGAGCTGCTCTCCCTGGCCGCCACCCAGGCCCAGCAGGGCAGCCGCCGCGCCGCCCTGGCGCGCGTGCTGCGCTACCTGCGCGACGAACTCGCGGGCGAGCCCACGCTGGCCGACGCGGCTGAGGCGGCGAGCCTCTCGCCCAACTACCTCGCTCACCTCATCAAGAAAGAGACCGGCAAGACCTTCACCGAGCTGCTCACCGAACGGCGCCTGGCCCTGGCGCAGGAGCTGCTGCTGGCCACCGGCGAGCGCATCGGCGAAATCGCGCGGCGCTGCGGTTTTGCCGACGAGGCCTACTTCGCGCGCCGCTTCCGCCAGTGGCACGGGATGAGCCCGCGGGCCTGGCGCGAGCAGCAGCGGCAGGCGCTGGGGTAGTGGAAACCTGTCCAAGTCTTGCGGAGAATCGTCCGACTCACGCCGCCCGTACGCCGTTAAGCTGCGCGCGTTGAACCCACGAGGCCATGCCATGACCACTCCCCAGACCCCCTTCACCGTGCCACAGACCACCGTGCCCATCGCGGGCAGCGCGGAGGTCTTCCCCGTGCGCCGCATCTACTGCATCGGCCGCAACTATGCCGCCCACGCGCGCGAAATGGGCTCGGACCCCACACGCGAGGCACCCTTCTTCTTCCAGAAGCCCAGCGACGCCGTGCAGTTCGTGCCCCCTGGCCAGACCGCGGACCACCCCTACCCCAGCCTTACCAGCAACTACCACTACGAGGTGGAACTCGTGGCCGCGCTGAAAAGCGGCGGCCGCAACATCCCGGTCGACCAGGCGCTGCAGCACGTCTACGGCTATGCCGTGGGCCTGGACATGACACGCCGCGACCTGCAGAGCCACATGAAGGACCAGAAGAAGCCCTGGGAGATCGGCAAGGCCTTCGACAACGCGGCCCCCATCGGCCCCATTCACCGCGTGGCGCAGACGGGCCATCCCACGAAAGGCGCGATCACCCTGTCGGTGAACGGCGCCGTGAAGCAGAGCGCCGACCTGGACCAGATGATCTGGAGCGTGGCCGAGCAGATCAGCAAGCTTTCCGAGGCGTTCGAGCTGCGGGCCGGCGACCTGATCTACGCGGGCACCCCCGAGAACGTGGGCCCTGTGGTGCGCGGCGACCTCGTGGTGGCGCACATCGACGGACTGCCCGACCTGTCGCTGCGCGTGGTCTGAGCGCTCAGGCCGCCACTGCGCAGCGGTTGCGGCCCTGGCGCTTGGCCTCGTACAGCGCGGCGTCGGCCCGCGCGATGAGCGAGGCCGATGCGCTGGCGCCGCCGGCTTCCTGGTGCGGCACCTGGCTGCACACCCCCGCGCTGATGGTGACCCAGGGCTCCACCGGCGAATCGGCGTGCGGCAGCCCCAGGGCCCGCACTTCCCGCACCATGCTCTGCGCCATGGCGGCGGCGCCCGCCGCATCGGTTTCGGGCAGCACCACCGCCAGTTCTTCCCCGCCATAGCGCGCCACCAGGTCGGTGCTGCGGCGCACGCAGCGGGAAACGGCCTGGGCCACGGCCTGCAGGCAGGCATCGCCCTGCTGGTGGCCGTAGCGATCGTTGTAGCGCTTGAAGTGGTCCACGTCGATCATGACCAGGCCCATGGGCCTCTGGGCGCGGCGCGCCAGCGCGCAGGCCTGCTCCAGCCACTCGTTGAAGTGGGCCCGGTTGGCGATGCCCAGCAGCGCATCGGTGCGC
>JASLFM010000426.1 GCA_030150585.1 Acidovorax sp. | reverse complement strand
GGCCTGCACGGCCTTGAGGTAATTCATCGTGGCCGAGTAGTCCGCGGCCTGGATGTCGGTGGGCATGCGCTTGGTCTTTTCGAAGAACTTCTTGCCGAAGGCACGCGTCTGGTCGTTCAGGTTCCAGTCCCAGCTCGTGGTCAGCAGCAGGCCCTCGGTGTTCTTCAAGCCCAGGCTGTGCACATCGGTCAGGAACACCAGCAGGCCGGCCATCTTCATGGTCTTGTTGATGCCGAATTCCTTGGCAGCCTTGATGGAGTTGATGAGGTCGCCCCCCGCGTTGGCCAGGCCCAGGATCTGCGCCTTGGAGTTCTGCGCCTGCAGCAGGAAGGACGAGAAGTCAGAGGCGTTGAGCGGGTGCTTGACGCTGCCCAGCACCTTGCCGCCGGCGGCGGTGACAACCTTGGCGGTGTCGTCCTGCAGCGCCTGGCCGAAGGCATAGTCAGCCGTCAGGAAGTACCAGTCCTTGCCGCCATTCTTGACCACGGCCGAGCCCGTGCCCTTGGCCAGGGCCACGGTGTCGTAGGCATAGTGCACGGTGTAGGGGCTGCACTGCTCGTTGGTCAGCGCGGAGGAGCCGGCGCCGCTGTCGAAGAAGACGCGCTTCTTCTCCTCGGCAATCTTGGCCATGGCCAGCGCCGTGCCGGAGTTGGTGCCGCCGAACAGCATGGTCAGGCCCTGGGTGTCGATCCACTCGCGGGCCTTGCTGGCTGCGATGTCGGCTTTGTTCTGGTGGTCGGCGCTGATCAGTTCGATGGGCTTGCCCAGCACCTTGCCGCCGAAGTCGTCGATGGCCATCTGGATGGCCACGGCGCCGTTCTTGCCCTCCACGTCGGCATACAGGCTCGACATGTCGGTGATGAAGCCGATCTTCACCTTGTCTTGCGCGTGGGCGGCCGTGGCGGTCAGACCCGCTGCGCCCAGCATCAGCGCCAGGACCGTGAGTTTGCTTTTCATGGGTGTCTCCTTCTGAGGGTGAAAAAAGGTTCGGGAACCGCCCGCGTCCATCAGACGCCGAGCAGTTCGTTGAGCACGGGCATCTTGGCCTCGAGCTCGGAGGCGCTGAACTTCTCGACGATGCTGCCGTGCTCCATCACGTAGAAGCGATCGGCCAGCGGTGCCGCGAAACGGAAGTTTTGCTCCACCATGACCACGGTGTAGCCCTGCTTGCGCAGCGTCGTGATCATGCGGGCCAGCGCCTGCACGATGACGGGTGCAAGGCCTTCCGAGATTTCGTCGAGCAGCAGCAGCTTGGCGCCCGTTCGCAGGATGCGGGCCACGGCCAGCATCTGCTGCTCGCCACCCGACAGGCGCGTGCCCTGGCTGTTCTTGCGCTCTGCCAGGTTGGGGAACATGGCGTAGATTTCCTCGACCGACATGCCCGCGTGGCCCGTCTTGAGCATGGGCGGCAGCATCAGGTTCTCTTCGCACGAGAGGCTGGAGAAAATGCCGCGCTCTTCGGGGCAGTAACCCACGCCCAGGTGCGCGATGCGGTGCGTGGGCATGTGGATGGTTTCCACGCCGTTGATCTTGACCGAGCCCTTGCGCGCGCCCGTCAGGCCCATGATGGCGCGCATGGTGGACGTGCGGCCCGCGCCATTGCGACCCAGCAGCGTGACAACCTCGCCGGGCTGCACGACGATGTCCACGCCATGCAGCACGTGCGATTCGCCGTACCAGGCCTGCAGGCCCTTGATTTCGAGTGCGGGCGCGACCATCAGTGCGCTCCTTGGAGTTGGCCTTCGGTCGTGCCCATGTAGGCTTCCATGACTTGCGGGTTGTTCGAGACTTCTTCGTAGGGCCCTTCGGCCAGCACGGCGCCGCGCTGCAGCACAGTGATGCGGTCGGCGATGGTGGAGATCACCTTCATGTTGTGCTCCACCATGAGAATGGTGCGGCCCGCCGACACCTTCTTGATGAGCTGCGTGACGCGGTCCACATCCTCGTGGCCCATGCCCTGCGTGGGCTCGTCGAGCAGCATGAGTTCAGGCTCCATCGCCAGCGTGGTGGCGATCTCCAGCGCGCGCTTGCGACCGTAGGCAAGGTTCACCGTTTCCTGGTGGGCGAACTCTTCGAGGCCCACTTCGGTCAGCAGCTCCATGGCACGCTGGTTGAGCTGGTTGAGCGATTTCTCGCTGCGCCAGAAGTGGAACGAGGTGCCCAGCTTGCGCTGCAGGCCCAGGCGCACGTTCTCCAGCAGCGTGAGGTGCGGGAACACGGCCGAGATCTGGAACGACCGGATCACGCCACGGCGTGCGATCTGCGCGGGCTGTTCACGCGTGATGTCCTGGCCGTTGAAGCGGATCGTCCCGGAGGTGGGCTCCAGGAACTTGGTCAGCAGGTTGAAGCAAGTGGTCTTGCCCGCGCCATTGGGGCCGATCAGCGCATGGATGGAACCACGGCGCACGGCCAGGTTCACATTGCTGACAGCGGTGAAGCCCTTGAACTCTTTGGTCAGGCTGGTGGTTTCAAGAATGACGTCGCTCATTGCGCCTTGGCCGCTCCATGGATGCTGCAAGGCACGGCTCCCGAACGGAGCCGCGCCGCGTTTTGTTGCATCGCATCGTATCGGCCCCCCTGTGGCCCGGCACTGGGAGAAATGCCTATGTATAAATGCCTAACGGGCGCCCATTCGCGCTGGCGCGGCGCTTTGCATGCATGCTTGTCACAATCCGTCATACCGCCTGATGCATCGGCGCACGCAGCTATATTTTCAATAGCAAACTATCCATGCCTACACCACGCCCCGCCCCACGCTCCTTGAGCGGCCTGCTGCCCTTCGTGCGCCCCTACCGCACGCGCATCGCGTGGGCGCTGGTGTTCCTGGTGCTCGCCGCACTGGCCACTCTGGCCTTTCCCCTGGCCCTGCGCCAGCTCATTGACGCAGGGCTCGTGCAACCGGAGCCGGGCGCCCAGGCCCTGGCGCTGCGCCGCCATTTCGGGCTACTGTTCGCCGCGGCGGTGGCGCTGGGCCTGTTCTCCGCGGCGCGCTACTACATGGTGAGCTGGCTGGGCGAGCGCGTCACGGCCGACCTGCGCACGGCCGTGTATTCGCACGTCCTACAGCAGAGCCCCGAGTTTTTTGAAACCACGCAGACGGGTGAAGTGCTCTCGCGCCTGACCACCGACACCACGCTCGTGCAAACCGTGGTCGGCTCCTCGCTCTCCATGGGCCTGCGCAACGCCGTCATGGGGCTGGGCGCGCTGGCCATGCTCGTGTGGACCAATCCCTATGTGATGTCCGTCGTATTGCTCGTGCTGGTGGTCGTCGTGCTGCCCAGCATGTGGATCGGCCGGCGCGTGCGCCACCTCTCGCGCGACAGCCAGGACCGCGTGGCCGACAGCAGCGCCATCGCGGGCGAGGTGCTGAACGCCGTTCCCGTGGTGCAGAGCTACACGGCCGAGGCACGCGAAGCCGGGCGCTTCCGAGCCGCCACCGAGCGCGCGTTCCAGGCCGCCGTGCGGCGCACCAGCACACGCGCGGTGCTCGTGGCCTTCATCATCATCGGCAATGCGGCCCTGCTGCTGTGGGGCCTGTACCGCGGCACCCAGGCCGTGCAGGCAGGCCAGATGAGCGCGGGGCACCTGGGGCAGACCGTGGTCTACGTGATGCTGCTCGCGGGCGCCGTGGCCGTGCTCGGAGAGGTATACGGCGACCTGCTGCGCGCAGCGGGCGCCACTGAACGGCTCATGGAACTGCTCTCACGCCACTCGGTCGTGGCAGACCCTGCGGCACCCCAGCCCTTGCCCAGCACTGATCAGGGATTGGCCGTAGCGATGGAGGGCGTGCACTTCCACTACCCCTCCCGCCCGGCGCATGCCGCCTTGCACGACTTCACGCTGCACCTGCGGCCTGGCGAGACCGTCGCCCTGGTGGGCGCCAGCGGTGCGGGCAAGAGCACGGTCTTCCAGCTGCTGCAGCGCTTCTACGACACGCAGCCTGGCATGGGCCGGATCACGCTCAACGGCGTGGACGTGCGCGCGCTGGCGCTGGCCGACCTGCGGCGACACATCGGCGTGGTGCCCCAAGATGCCGTGATTTTCTCGGCTTCGGCGATGGAAAACATCCGCTACGGCCGCCCCGACGCCAGCGACGACGAAGTGCACGAGGCCGCGCGCCAGGCTTTCGCGCACGACTTCATCACGGCGCTGCCCGAGGGCTACGACACGTTTCTGGGCGAGCGGGGCGTGCGCCTGTCGGGCGGGCAGCGCCAGCGCATCGCGATCGCGCGGGCCATGCTCAAGGCCCCGCCCCTGCTGTTGCTCGACGAGGCGACCAGCGCGCTCGATGCGCAGAGCGAGCGCATGGTGCAGGCCGCGCTCGACTCGGCCATGCAGCGCCATACAGGCCGGCGCACCACGCTGGTCATCGCGCACCGGCTCGCGACGGTGCAGAACGCAGACCGCATCGTGGTCATGGAGCAGGGCCGCATCGTGGAACAGGGCACACACAGTGAGCTGCTGGCCCTGCGGGGCACCTATGCACGGCTGGCGGCGCTGCAGTTCACTGCCTGAGCGCTATTGCAGGGTTTCCTTCACGGCCTCGGGCAACGGCAGAGGCAGCACGGCGATGCCTTCTTCAAGCAACTGCATCGTCTCTTGCCTGCTGGACTGGCCGCGGATCGCGCGTTCCTCGGCCTCGCCGTAGTGCATGCGGCGCGCCTCCTCGGCAAAGCGCGTGCCCACGTCCTCGGTCTCGGCCACGATCTGGCGAGCGAGGCGCAGCCACGCCGCCTGGGCCGCCTGCTGCGCAGGCAAGGGCGGTTGCACGGGCACATCAGGCACCTTCGCGCCCAGATTCAACCGGGGAGCGCTCAAGCCCTTGCGGACCTCGGCGCTGCCGCACAGCGGGCATTGCAGCAGCCCCCGCTGCTGCTGGCTCTGGAAATCGTCTTCACCCGCGAACCAGCCCTCGAAGGCGTGTCCTTGAGAGCAGTGCAGATCCAGCACCTTCATGACAACCCTAGTGGTGGCGGCGCACCAGATAGCGATAGACGAAGCCTGGGAACGCCAAGGTGACAAACAGCGTGCCCGTCACCGCGTAGAACTCCCAGCCCTGCGGAGCGATTTGACCCGCGCGGCGCTCCAACAGCAAGGCCAAGCCACCCACCAAAAGGTAAAACAGCACCATCTCCACCAAGCGCGCGGCAAGCGGCTTGCGCGGCTGCGCCCGCGGCCCCACCGCCAGCCAGCGCTGGTTGACGAAAGGCAAATTGGCTGCCACAAGGGCCGCCACGATCACGAGCCAGATGGACGCGGTCTGGGACATGCGGGGCGCATCAGGACGCCAGCGCGCGCACGATGGCGTCGGCGCACAGCGTCATCAGGCCGCCAGGCAACAGACCCAGCAACAGCACGAGCGCGCCGTTGATGGTCAGCACCACGCGCACGTCGAGAGGCGCCGACACGCTGGTGGCCGTAAGGGGCGCGTCGAAATACATGACCTTCACGACGCGCAGGTAGTAAAACGCGCCGATCAGCGACATGACCACGGCGAACACGGCCAGCGCGATGTGCAGGCCCCGGCCCGAGGCCACGAGCGCCTGCAGCACCGACAGCTTGGCATAGAAGCCCACCAGCGGCGGAATGCCGGCCATCGAGAACAGGCACACGGCCATCACGCCGGCGTAGAGCGGGCTGCGCTGGTTCAGGCCAGCGAGGTCGGAAATCTCCTCGCTCTCGAAGCCCTCGCGCGCCAGCAACAGGATCACGCCGAACGCGGCCAGCGTGGTCAGCACGTAGGTCACCACGTAGAACATGGACGAGCTGTAAGCGTTCTCGACGGCCGTGGCGTCCACGTTGCCGTTCACCACGCCGGACATGAGGCCCAGCAGTACAAAACCCATCTGCGAGATCGTCGAGTAGGCCAGCATGCGCTTGAGGTTGGTCTGCATCACGCCCGCGATGTTGCCGATGAGCAGCGAGCCGATAGCCAGCACGGCCAGCATCTGCTGCCAGTCGATCGCAAGCGGCAGCAGGCCGTCCACGAGCAGGCGGATGGCGATGGCGAAGGCCGCGAGCTTGGGTGCGCCGCCAATGATGAGCGTGACGGCCGTGGGGGCACCCTGGTACACGTCAGGCACCCACATGTGGAAAGGCACCACGCCGAGCTTGAAGGCCAGGCCTGCGACGATGAACACGAGGCCAAACACGAGCACCTGGTGGCGGATCTGGCCCGCGTTGATGGCCTTGAACACCTGGCCGATGTCCAGCGAGCCCGTGGCGCCATACATCATCGACATGCCGTACAGCAGGAAGCCGCTGGCCATGGCGCCGAGCACGAAGTACTTCATGGCGGCCTCGGTCGAGGCCGTGTGGTCGCGGCGCAGGGCCACGAGCGCATAGCTCGAGAGCGTGAGCAGCTCCAGGCCCAGGTAGATCACGAGGAAGTTGTTGCCCGAGATCATCA
Organism: Acidovorax sp.; assembly: GCA_030150585.1. Taxonomy (GTDB): domain Bacteria; phylum Pseudomonadota; class Gammaproteobacteria; order Burkholderiales; family Burkholderiaceae_C; genus JASLFM01. Next base: position 769 of record JASLFM010000426.1, on the reverse strand, counting down.
CGAACATGCCCAGCAGCGCGAAGATCGCGAGCGTGAACAGCTCGCCGCCGCGCAGCATGTCGCGCTCGGAGGCGTAGGGACGGCCGTAGACCAGCGTAACCATCATGGCCACGGTAGCGAAGCACTTGAGCCAGTTGCCCATGGCGTCGGAAACGACCATGTTGCCCCAGCCATAGAAGGTGTTGCCGCTGCTTGCGTAAAGCGCCTGCAGCGCGGCCACCACGGCCAGCGTGAGCAGGGTCAGGACGTAGGTACCGGTGCGGCGCGCGCTGGTCACGCCCAGGTCCACCAGGGCGATCACGCAGCCCATGACCAGGAGCACGATTTCGGGGTAGACCGCCAGCCAGCTGATGTTGTCAATCATTGCGAATCTCTCGGTTCAGTCTGGTCAGTTGAGCTTGGACAGGGCCACGTGCTTGAGCAGCTCGGCCACCGAAGTGTCCATCACGTCGGTGAAGGGCTTGGGGTAGATTCCCATGTACAGCACGGCGGCAGCCAGCAGCGCCAGGACCAGGAATTCGCGCCCGTTGATGTCGGTCAGCTCGCGCACATGGTCGTTGCCGACTGCGCCCAGATAGACCCGCTTGTACATCCACAGCGTGTAGCTTGCGCCCAGGATCAGCGCCGTGGCGGCACCCAGGCCGATCCAGAAGTTGAACTTCACGGCGGCGATGATGACCATCCACTCGCCCACGAAGCCCGCGGTGGCCGGCAGGCCGCAGTTGGCCATGGCGAACAGCAGCGCGAAGGCCGCGAACTTGGGCATGGT
>JASLFM010000424.1 GCA_030150585.1 Acidovorax sp. | reverse complement strand
TTGCAGATACTGCTGGAAAGCCTTGTCCTGGGCCTTGCTGCCCTCGGCGTCCAGGCCCAGCATGTTGCCGAACAGCTCCAGGCTCTCTGGCGTCACGCCCTGGAACAGCTTGTAGGCCTGCTGGCTCAAGGTGCCCTGGGTTACCGTGGCGCCAGGGTAGATGTCGCGCATCTTGAGGCCCATGATGTTGGCCTCGCGTGCGCTCTCGAACATCCCGAAATACTGGCGCTCGCCCGCGGCGTCCACCACATCCACGGTGTAACGCCCGAAGCGGCTCAGCGGCGCGTAGCCCTGGGCAATCAGCTCGCGCGCCTTCTCGTGGCGGTCCACCACGGCATTGTTCAGCGCCCCCAGCCGGTCGGCCATGTCAGGCTTGGCGCGCATGTCGTCCTGCAGCGTGCGAGTGAGCAACTCCACGGCGTCGTCCAGGCTGGCCTGCTCCAGCACCGCGTCGCGCATGGGGGCGTACTCCGCGCCCAGCGCGCGCAGCATGTCAGCGCGCGCCGTCATGTCGATGGAGCGGTCGATGGCCGCTCGGCCCTCCTGGTACAGGCTCACCTGCTGGGCGTTCAGTCCAAACAGGTCTTGCAGCTCCTTCTCGCTCCACACCACGCCCGCCTTGAGCATGCGATTCTCGAAACGCGAGTTGACGTTGGCCTCGTACTGCGCCAGCGGCAGGCCGCGCCACATCTTGAGCACCCCGTCATCGAGGCGGCCCGCGCGCAGCAGCAGCTGCGCCTTGTCGTCTGCGGGCAGGCCGCCGTACTTCTTCGCCATGTCGTCCACCAAAGCTGGCGTGCCGTCCACGTCCCGGCCCCACATCAGCGTGCCCTCGAACAGGGGGCGGGCCACGGCCTTGTTGTCCTCGGCGCTGACCGGCTTTTTCTTCAGGTCGGCCAGCGTCTCCACGCGCGGCAGCAAGCGCGGCGCCTGGTCGGCCGCATCGTTCGCCAGCATGGACACGTCATCGATCTGGCGCTGCGCCGTCTCGAAGACGGGCTTGAACTCGGGCGAGCGCTCCGCGAGGTGGCGCATGGTGCCCACGGTCTTGTCCCACAGGCTCACCTTGCCCGGGTAGTTCATGGCCGCGTCGATCTGCGCGAGCGCGCTGGTCTTCAGCTCGGCGATGCGCGAGCGGCTGAACACGGGAAAATCAGCGTCGCCACCGCTTTCAGCCAGATCGGCGCCAGCCGTAGAATTCCCCTCGAAGCCAGTGGCTTGCTGAACCACCCCGGGCGATTGGAGCCCCGCAGTCGTAGCGGGTTGCTGGCTTTCTTCCTTATCCTGAGCGCGCCTGTAGCCTCCAAGCTGCTTCTCCGTTAAAATCTTGCTGCGCCCCTGAGAGAGGGCAGCCTGTCTGGGGAATTGGCCCCCAGCGCGCTGCCAGATTTCAGGGGCGTTTTTCGTGTCCAAGTACTTCAAGTGGCCGCTGCTTGCCAGGTACCCGACCGCGGGCAATCCACCCGTTGTCTTGGCGTAGACCGTGACCAGCAACTGGAACGCATCGGCACGACCTCGCTCTGCCGGGGTCGGCTTGGATTCGATCACCATCGTCACCGGATACCCAGCCAGCGTCTCGGGCGCGATCAGCGTCAAGCGGGTCGGATGTCGCGGGTCGGTGTACACCGCCGCAGGGTTCTCGATCCACCCCGGAACCTTCTTCCAGGCCGCTGCCGTCATTTCCGGGTGGTTCGTCAGGCCGTCGCGCAGGTGCGACTCGTTGAGCATCAGCGGCACCTTTGGGTAGCCCAGCAGGCCCATCACATCCGACGAATCCAGGATGCGCGTGCCCGCCTTGGCCTTATCGCCGTCGAACAGCGCGTCGATGCGCGACTCATACTTTTCCTGGGTCGACTTCGAGCGGCTGAAGGCGGGCATGGCTCCCATCGCTCGGTCAATGGCCTGCTCCACCGTTTCGTTCTGGCGCGTCACAAATTCTCGTGCGGGAGTCAGGTAGTTGCGGATGATCTCGGCATCCGTCAGGCGCAGGTTCAACCCGAGCTCGCGCAGGAAGGTGCGGATCGCTGCCACTGCCCGCTGCACGAAATTCAACTGTGGCTGCTGCTCAGCCATCTCGGCGAGCACCTCCTCTGCCGCCTGCAGGCGCTGCGCTGGCGTCATGGCCTCCCATACCTGCTTGTCCGTAGCCTCCTTCAGGCCCACGTTCTGCTCTGCCAGCGCCGCCTTATCGACTAGGCCGTAGCTGCGGGCCTTTGCCACCACCTCCGCACGGCGCATGAGGCCCAACTGCTGCAGGATGCCGTCCAAGCGCGTTCCGAAGGCGCCACGCAGGCCATGGTGTCCCAACACCTCATGGAACAGCGTCTCGGCAATCTGCCGCGTGTTCCCCAGATTGTCCGACAGCAGGTACACCTGCCCCCGGTACACGAAGCCGCGCACCTCGCCAGAGCCTCCCTGGCTGTTCAGCTTCGCGTCGTAGTCGCGCACCTTCTGTGGGATAGCCGCGTCCTGCATGTTGCGCGCCACGATGATCTCAGGCGCTCGCGTCCAGCGTTCGGTCAGGCGATCCACCAGAGCCTGAGTTGCCTGCCAGCGCTCATTGCTCACTCGTTGCTGAACAGCCTGCGTGCCAGAAGACTCACCCAGCACTGCACGCGCTGCGGCTGCATAGTCGAAGCCGTCGGCGGCATCGCGGCGGAATAGCACCACTTTGCCGTCATCGCCCTCCCGGGTCTGAATGACGCCCATCAGCTTGTCGATGGCCTGGTTGATCGCCTTGCGCTCGGTGCCGGTGGGGAACGGCCGCTTGACTCCCCAAGGCGTGGGAATCCCGACGTTCTCGGGCCCATAGTTCAGGAACGGACTGCGCCCGCCGCCCTCGGCCACCTTGTCCTCCACGTAGCCCTGGAAGGCGCGCGCCGCCATTTCGTGGGGCGTGGTCCAGTAGTCCTGGCCCCGGCCCTGGTCCAGCTCCTTGGCGTCCATGGCGAACTGCGTGGGCACCATGCGGGTCTTCTCGTTGCTGGCCTGGGCATCCGCGAGCATCTTGAGGCGCATGCTGTAGCGCTGCATGTCGGAGCGCAGTCGGTCCAGCACACCGGTCTGGTCGGCGCTGAACCCCTGGCGGCCCCGCACCGCCTTCATGATCGCGCTGATCCGGTCGAGCGCGTCGTTCGTCCACCGAATGCCCGACAGCACCGATTGCGCGCCGGCCTTGGGCCCCACGCGCAGCTCCAGCAGCTCGCCCGCGACGATCTTCTCTGCGATGGTGTCGAACTCTGCGAGCTGCTCCGCCGACGCGGGCTTGTTGAGGCGCTTGTAGTAGCGTTCATCGAGCGTGCTCGCCAGATCCCGGCGGATGCTGTCGAGGCGCTGCTGGACATCGTTGCGCGCATTGGCGACGAATTGGTCCGCCTTCGCGGTGTCGTCCACGTACTGCTCGGCTTTGCGGGCGATGGTCTGCATCAGCCCTGCGTAGGCTTCGCGCAGTTCGGCTCGCATCCCGGAGCGATCGCCGCGCGTGCCGCCCGAGGCGTAGTCGCTGGTCGCATCGGACGAAGCGCGCAGCGAGCGCGTGCCGTCCTTGCCCAGCACCCACTCGGCCGAAGCCTTGCCATCCAGGCGTGCGAAGTAGTGATCCATGGCGTGGAACCACTCGTGCGCCAAGCTGCCCGCGCCGTTCATCTTGGTGAGGTTGATGACGGCCTTGTCGCGCTCGTAGTGTGCCCGCGCGCCGCTCAGGCCATGCCCGCGCGCGCCGAAGGCCAGCGCCAGCTCGCCGTTCAGGCTGATGCCGCGCGGCGGGATGCCCACGACCTCGGCCAGATCCAGCAGCCCGTCGTAGGCATCGTTGAGGAGTTGCTGGCGCTCCTCCTGGTTGTTCCAGTTCCCGAATTCCACACCCCGGAAGCCGAACACCTCCCCGAAATCCGCATCCTTCACATCACCGCTGCGGCGCGCGGCGCCCACGCGCTCCTCGGACGGCGGGCGCGGCAGGTCCGCCTCGCCGAACGTGGTGTTCGTCTCGATGATCTCTTGGGCATGGGCGGCCATGTACTCCAGGGCCTCCATGCGCGTGGCGAAAACCTGGTCCACCACCTTGACGCGCTTGCGATCGGACACGTCGCGCCAGATTTCGTAGCCGTTGCCATCGCCGCGCACGGGCACGGCGCGGTGCTTCTGGCTGACCGCGATCAAGGGGATGGCCTGCTCCGCCTCCTCCCGCGTGGCATAGGTTTCACTGCCCACGCGGCGCGGCTGCTTGAACGCATCGAGCGAGCGGGTGTCGCGCACCACCCAGCGCCCCTCCTCGCCCACGCGGCTGCTCTTGGCGATCTGGCTGATCTCGAAGCGCCGCGCCCAGGCGGGCCGGGGATCGTCGTTGCGGGCGCGCGCGGGCTTGGCAGCGCTGGAGCCAGCGAGATCCTTGCGGGCGCCGCCGATCTTCTCGCCGAAGTCGGCGATTTTCCCGGGGCCTGCCTGCTTCGCTACACCGGCCGACTGTTGGCCGGGGCCACCTCCATCAGGTACAGCAGGTTGCACACCGGCCACAGGCGCTGCGGGATCGCCTCGTCCCGCAGATCCGCCCGCATCAGGCTGCGCATCTGCCGCGCGTCCTGCCTTCGCACCTTCCCCATCCGGCGCAGCAAGCGCAGCGCCTGCCTGGCGCTCATTTCCCACCCGTACACCTGGTGCGGTTGCAGCATCGGCTTCTCCCGAGGTTGTGGCTTCCTTGCTCGCGGTACTGTCGGCTGCAGCGGGCGCGGCCGCGCTGGGCGAGTTCTTCACGGCCTCCAAGGCCTGCTTCACCGGGGCATCCAGCACGATGGCCTTCACCGCTTTGCCTTCCTCGGCTGCAGCCAGGGCCTGGTGGTGGCCGTCGATGATGTGCCCATCGCTCGAGACGATCACCGCTCGGTCGCCCTCGGCGGTCTTTGCCTGCTCCACCTTGGCAGGCGAGTACTCCGCCTGGGTCGGCTTCAGGCTTGCCGCATCCAGTGTGGTGGTCTCGTGGGCGATGCCCTGGGCGTTCAGGTGCTTGACCAAGCCGCCGTGGTTCGCCGCGGGCACCTGGGGCATGTCGGCGCGCGGAATGCCGAGCGTGCCAGTCTCAGGGGCGAAGGTTCTGACCTCAGCCGCCTGGGCATTGCGCAACTGCTCCGCCAGCCTCTTTCGCTGGACCTTCAGCGTCACGGGCACCTTGCGGCTTTTCATGGCCGCCTCGATGTCTCCTCCGCCCTGGCCCATGCCGGCCGGTGCGGC
>JASLFM010000423.1 GCA_030150585.1 Acidovorax sp. | reverse complement strand
GTGTGCCGCAGGGCTTTCGCGCAGAAGCCGGAGATAGCGCTCCGAGCTCATGGCAAAAGACTTCATCGCAGGCGTTTCGTTTTCCAGCAGAAAGCCGCTGCGCAGGAAGGCCTTCAGCGAACGCGCGTTGTCGGGATGGATCTTGGCGATGAGCTTCTCGGCCCGCATGTCGAAGAAGGCGAGCTTCATGCCTTCGCGGATCGCGCCGGCTCCAAGCTTGCGACCCCAGTTGTCGCGGTTGCCAATGACCAGCACCATTTCGCAGTCCGGCCCCTTCTTGACCAGACGCACGAACCCCACTGGGACGTCGTGCCGGTCGAAGGCCATGAAGAACCGGCCACCCTGGTTGAACAGATGGGTCAGTATGGGCAACTGGACCCGACCGATGACTTGCTCGATGAACCGGGAAACATGGCGCGAATCGCTCAGGTAGCGGGTGACGTCCTCGTCTTGCAACCAGTCCATCAAAGTCAGCGCGTTGGCCCGAGTGATCTCGGGACACAGGAAAATGAAAGGCTTGTTCATCTTCTCCCCGTTGGGATTCAAGAATGAAAGCCTTTCATGGCAACGGCCATGACGGTTCTTTCGGCAGGGCGTCTATTGTAAGGCACCGCGCGAGACCGGGGGCGCCACGGCGGTACTATGCTACGGAAAAATGAGCTGCTCGCGCTTGATGGGAAAGCACGAGAGCACGATATGGCTCAAAGCCTGCGCAGCCGCTCCAGGGCCGCACGCAGCGTCGCGTCCTGCTTGGCGAAGCAAAAGCGCACCACGCGCTGGTCGAAGCCGTCGCCGTAGAAGGCCGACAGCGGAATCGCCGCCACGCCGATCTCGCGCGTGAGCCATTGGCAGAAGTCGGCCTCGTTCAGATCGCTCACGGCCGAGATATCCACGCACTGGAAGTAGCTGCCCGAGCTGGGCAGCAGGCGCAGGCGCGAGCCTTCGAGGCCCTGGCGGAACAGGTCCCGCTTGGCCTGGTAGAAGGCCGGCAGCTGCAGGTAGGGCGCGGGGTTTTTCAGGTACTCGGCCAGGCCATGCTGCATGGGCGTGTTCACCGTGAACACGTTGAACTGGTGCACCTTGCGGAACCCGGCCGTGAGCGCGGCGGGCGCGGCCACGGTGCCCACCTTCCAGCCCGTGACGTGGAAGGTCTTGCCGAAGCTCGACACGATGAATGCGCGCTCGGCCAGGCCGGGGAAGCGCGCGGCGCTCTGGTGCTCGGCGCCATCGAAGACCATGTGCTCGTACACCTCGTCGCTGATGAGCAGCACGTTGGTCGGGGCCAGCAGTTCTTCGAGCGTGCGCATGTCCTCGGCCGTCCACACGGTGGCGCTGGGGTTGTGCGGCGTGTTGATGAGCAGCAGGCGCGTGCGTGGCGTGATGGCGGCGGCTATCTTCGAGAAATCGGGCCGGAAGCTGCCAGGTGTGAGCGGCACGCGCACGGCCACGCCGCCTGCCAGCTCGATGTTGGGCACGTAGCTGTCGTAGCAGGGCTCGAGCACGATGACTTCGTCGCCCGGCTGCACGCAGGCCAGGATGGCGGTGAGGATGGCCTGGGTGGCGCCTGCGGTGATGGTGATTTCGCTGTTGGCGCAATACCGGCGTGCGTGGAGTGCTTCTATTTTCGAAGCGACGGCCTCACGCAGCGCCGGGATGCCGGCCATGGGCGGGTACTGGTTGTGGCCGGCCTGCATGGCACGGGTGACGGCATCGACCAGGGCCGGGTCGCAGGCGAAATCGGGGAAGCCCTGGCCCAGGTTGACAGCCTGGTGCTCGGCGGCCAGGGCCGACATGACGGTGAAGATGGTCGTGCCCACGTTGGGCAGGCGGCTGGGGAAGGCAGGGGTGCTCATAGCTCGTAGTCGTTGACATGGCCGGTCATGGCGCGGGCTATCAGCTCGCGGCTCAGGCGGTCGCTCAGGAGTTCGGCAAAGCGGTAGACGAAGTTGCGCAGGTAGGCGCCTCGCTTGAAGGCCACGCGGGCCACGCTCTGGCCGAACAGGTGGCCCACGGGGCGCACGACGAGGTCGCCCACGGGGTCGTCGCGCATGGCCATCTCGGCCACGATGCCGATGCCCAGGCCCAGGCGCACGTAGGTCTTGATCACGTCGGAGTCGATGGCCTCGAGCACGATGCGCGGCTGCAGGCGGCGCGCGTTGAACGCCTGGTCGATCTTGCCGCGGCCGGTGAACGAGGGGTGGTAGGTGATGAGCGGCTCGTGCGCAATATCTTCCAGGCCCACGCGCTCCTTCTGCGCGAGCGGGTGGCTTGCGGGTATCACCAGCACGTGCTGCCACTCGTAGCAGGGCAGGGTGACGAGGTCGGGGTATTCGGCCAGCGATTCGGTGGCCATGCCGATCTCGGCCACCTCGTCGAGCACCATGCGCGCGACCTCGTGCGGCGTGGCCTGGTGCAGGCTGATGGTGACCTTGGGGTAGGCCTCGCGCAGCCGGGCCACGGGCACGGGCAGCACGTAGCGCGCCTGGGTATGCGTGGTGGCGATGGAGAGCGTGCCGCTGTCCTGCGCACTGAACTGCTCGCCGATGCGCTTCAGGTTGCCCACCTCGCGCATGATGAGCTCGATGCTCTTGAGCACGTGCTGGCCGGGCTCGGTGATGCGCTTGAGCCGCTTGCCGTGCCGCGCGAAGATGTCCACGCCCAGCTCGTCCTCCAGCTCGATGATGGCCTTGGAAACGCCGGGCTGCGAGGTGTGCAGCGCCTTGGCGGCCTCGGTCAGGTTCAGGTTGCGGCGCGCGGCTTCCTGGACGAAACGGAATTGGTGCAGATTCATACTGAAATGCGGCTAAGAAGTCGCATCATTATGCTGCAACAATCTAAGAAATGCTGGCGGGGCCTGGAACGTCGTCGGGTTCGAGCGCAATCTCCGCCATCAGCGCGGCCATGCGCGGATCCTCGCCGATGGGGGGCTGGACTGCGAAGTGCACGCCTGGATGGCGCTGGTGCAATGCCGCCACCAGCTGCGGCAGGTCTTCGCGCGCATGGCGGCCCGTGCCCAGGAACATGGGGACCACGGTGACCTCGTTCACGTCGCACGCGACGAGGTCTTCCACGGCCTGGGACAGGTCGGGCATGCACAGTTCCAGGTACGCGCAGCGCACGGGCAGGTGGGGCGCCTGCGCTGCGATGCGTTCGCGCACGGCCTCGATGGGTGCGCGCCACAGCGGGTCGCGCGAACCATGAGCGAAGAGGATGATGCCCCGCGTCATCTTCTGAGTACCAGCCAGCCGAAGGCCGCCAGCGATAGCAGCGAGTAAATCAGCCCCGGCGCCGCGGCCGTGAGCCAGGGCGACCAGTTCTGCAGGTTGCCTGCATAGCCGAACACGTTGTTGAGCAGGAAGAAGCTGATGCCCGCCATCACGCCGCCGAACACGTAGCCCGCAATGCCGCCCGAGCGGAAGTGCAGGTAGGCAAAGGGCAGGGCGAGCACCACCATCACAAGGCAGGATAGGGGATAGAACACTTTGCGCCAGAACTCGATTTCGTACTTCTGCGCCGACTGTCCGTTGGCTTCGAGATGGCGGATGTATTGGAACAGGTCGATCGTGGCCATGCGCTCGGGCTTGAGCAGCGCGGCGGAGACCATTTCGCTGCTGATGCGGGTGGGCCAGCGCCAGGCGGGCACCTCGGTGCGCTCCACGCGCGCCTCGTCCGCACCGCTCTGCAGGAAGCGGCGCTGCTCCACCTTGGCCAATTCCCAGGCCTCCCCGTCAGGGGCGAACTGCCCGGAGGCCGCCTGGGTCTGCGACGCCAGGCGCCCGCCGGCGTCGAATTCGAAGATGCGCACGTCCAGCATGCCGCCGTCCGGCCCCAGCGCGCGCACGTTGACGGCGAACGAGTGGTTGCCCTGCCGTTCCTTGAGCCAGGCGCCCGTGGCGCCCGTCGTGAGCCGCCCGAGGTAGCGGGCCTTGACGAGTTGCGACGCCCGGTCGGCCATGGGGGCCACGTAGTCCCCCACCGCGAAGGTGAACAGCACGAATACGCCGCCCAGCACGAGCAGCGTGCGCAGCGCGCGCCACGGGCCCATGCCGCTGGTGCGCATGATGGTGAACTCCGAGCTCTGCGCGAGGCTGGCCATGACGAAGATGGTCCCGATCAGCACGGTGATCGGTAGCAGTTCGTAGAGGTGGCTCGGAATGCCCAGTGCCACCGTGATCAGGGCGTGCGAGAGCTGGTAGCCGCCTTTGCCCTGGTTGACCCAGCGCAGTTCATCGAGCAGGTCGAAGAAAGTGAACAGTGCAAGGAAGCCGATGGTGACGTAAGCGACGGCGGACAACGCCTCGCGGTAGATGAAGCGGCGCAAGACCTTCATGCCGGGTTCCCTGCCTTCCCCGCACCAGCCTGCTTGGCGAAGAGCGCGCGCAGCGACCAGCGGTTGTGGCGCACGGCCAGCACCAGCAGTGCGCAGGCCAGAGCCCCGCCGTGCAGCAGCAGCATGAAAGGCACGAGGCCCATGCGGCCCACGGCAACCCAGCTCTGGCCCAGGGTCATGAGGTTGTAGTACACGATGAAGGCGAACAGCGCGATCATGAGGCTGCTGCTGCGGCCCGCGCGCGGATTCACGGCGGCCACCGCCAGTCCCAGCAGCACGAAGTTGAACGATGCGAAAGCCAGTCCCACGCGCCAGCCGAACTCAGATAGGTTGGCCGCATCGGGTTTTTGCAGCAGGACATGGGTGGGCAGCGTCTTGGCCGCCTGCTCCTCGGCCGGGCCCAGCGGGGCCTTGCCGATGCGGGTGCCGTATTCCTCGAACTCGCTGATCCTGAGGCCAGGCTTGCCATGCGTGGTCTCCACGCGCGATCCGTTGCTGAGCAAGGCCATGCGCTCGCCATTCTGGATTTCCAGGCGCGCGCTGCGCGCCGAGGTCACGGATTCCTTGTCCTGGTCCGTGGCGGCGATGAACACGTTGCTGGCCGATTGGTCGTCGGGGCTGTCCTTGTCGATGAAGAACACGCGTGTGCCGTTGGCGGACTCCTGGAATTCACCGGGGGCGATCCGGTCCACGTCGCTGCGCTGCTCGTACTGGGCCCGAAGCTCCTGGATCTGCCGGTTGGCCCACGGCCACACACCCAGCGCGAGCACCGCGATGACCACCATCACGGGCCACGAAAAGCGCAGCAGCGGCCGCAGCAGGCTCACCAGGCCGCGCCCGCTGGCGAACCAGATCACCATCTCGCTGTCGCGGTACATGCGCGAGAGCGACCCCACGACGGCGACGAACAGGCTCAGGCTCAGGATGGTGGGCAACTGGCCCAGCACCGTGAAGCCCATGACCAGCATCACG
>JASLFM010000150.1 GCA_030150585.1 Acidovorax sp. | reverse complement strand
GGCAACTCGGTGGCCGGCTCGCAGGTCAGCAACTGGCCGTCGGCACGCACTTCGTAGGTCTGCGCGTCGATCTCCATCTTCGGCAGCCAGTCGTTGTGGATCATGTCGCGCTTGCCGACCGTGCGGCAGCCCCTGACCGTCGCGATCGTCTTGTTGAGACCGGCGCGCGCGGGCACGCCCGCGGCGACGCCGGCCTGCGACAGGAACGTGAGCGACCCCTGCGCCAGCGCCCCCGCGTAGCTGCCGAACATCGGCCGGTAGTGCACGGGCTGCGGCGTGGGGATCGATGCGTTGGCGTCGCCCATCGCGGCCATCGCGATGAAGCCGCCCTTGAGGATCAGCGCCGGCTTGACGCCGAAGAACCCCGGCTGCCACAGCACCAGGTCGGCCCACTTGCCGGGTTCGATCGAGCCGACCTCGTGCGCGATGCCGTGCGTCAGCGCCGGGTTGATGGACAGCTTGGCGAGGTAGCGCTTGACGCGCGCGTTGTCGTTGCGCCCGGAGTCGCCGGCCAGCGCGCCGCGCTGCGACTTCATCTTGTGGGCCGTCTGCCAGCAACGCAGGACGACCTCCCCGACCCGCCCCATCGCCTGCGAATCGGACGAGAACATGCTGATGGCGCCCAGGTCGTGCAGGATGTCCTCGGCGGCGATCGTCTCGCGGCGGATGCGGCTTTCGGCGAAGGCCAGGTCTTCGGCAATGCCCGCATCCAGGTGGTGGCAGACCATGAGCATGTCCACGTGCTCGTCCAGCGTGTTCACCGTGTAGGGGCGCGTGGGGTTGGTGGAGCTGGGCAGCACGTTGGCCTCGCCCACCACTTTCAAAATGTCGGGCGCATGGCCGCCGCCCGCGCCCTCGGTGTGGAAGGTGTGGATGGTGCGGCCCTTGAACGCGGCCACGGTGTCCTCGACGAAGCCCGATTCGTTGAGCGTGTCGGTGTGGATGGCGACCTGGGTGTCCGTTTCCTCGGCCACCGTCAGGCAGTTGTCGATGGCCGCCGGTGTGCTTCCCCAGTCCTCGTGCAGCTTGAGGCCGATGGCGCCCGCTGCGATCTGCTCGTGCAGCGCGCCCGGCAGGCTGGCATTGCCCTTGCCGAGAAAGCCCAGGTTCATGGGAAAGGCGTCGGCCGCCTGCAGCATGCGCTCCATGTGCCAGGGCCCCGGCGTGCAGGTGGTGGCAAATGTCCCGGTGGCCGGGCCCGTGCCGCCGCCGATCATGGTGGTCACGCCGCTGGCCAGCGCCTCCTCGATCTGCTGCGGGCAGATGAAGTGGATGTGCGTGTCGATGCCGCCCGCGGTGACGATCATCCCTTCGCAGCTGATGATCTCGGTGCCGGGGCCGATGACGATGTCCACGCCCGGCTGCGTGTCGGGGTTGCCTGCCTTGCCGATGGCCGCGATGCGCCCGTCCTTCAGGCCGATGTCGGCCTTGGCGATGCCCCAGTGGTCGAGGATGAGCGCATTGGTCAGCACCGTGTCCATGGCGCCTTGCGCGCGGCTGCGCTGGCTTTGCGCCATGCCGTCGCGGATGGTCTTGCCGCCGCCGAACTTCACCTCCTCTCCATAGCCGCCAGCCGCCAGGGTGAAGTCTTTTTCCACCTCGATGACGAGGTCGGTGTCGGCCAGGCGCACACGGTCGCCCACCGTGGGGCCGTAGGTTTCGGCGTAGGCGCGTTTGTCCATCGTGGCCATCAGAGTGCTCCCATCACGAGGCCGCGAAAGCCGTAGATGTGCCGGCTGCCGCCAATCTCCACCAGCTCCACCGTGCGTTGCTGGCCCGGCTCGAAGCGCACGGCCATGCCGCTGGCGATGTTCAGCCGCATGCCGCGCGCCACGGCACGGTCGAAGGCCAGGCCGGCATTGGTTTCGGCGAAGTGGTAGTGCGAGCCCACCTGGATGGGCCGGTCGCTCGCGTTGTGCACCACCAGCGTGAGTGTGCGGCGGCCGGGGTTGAGGGCGTGCGCGCCCTCGTCAATCAACAGTTCACCGGGGACCATGGTGCCTCCCTTCAGGCCAGGCGCGCCAGCAGAAAGGCGCCGAGTAGCGTTGTGGCCACGCCACCCGCACGGGCCAGCCACTGGTGGCGCTGCATCGCCACATGGCCCAGCGCCATGCCGGCGACATGCAGTGCCGCCGAGCCCAGCGCCATGCCCGCCAGCGCGCCTAGCGCGGCCGCGCCGGTATCGCCCGCCAGCTCGTAGCCGTGTGCCGCGCCGTGGAAGAACGCGAACACGCCCGCCAGCGCTGCGGCTAGCCCCCAGGGCATCCGCCTTTGCACGGCCACCAGCAGGCCCAGCACCAGCACGGAGGCGGCGATCATGGGCTCCACGCCCGGTATCCACAGGCCGGCAAAGCCTGTGATCGCCCCCGTCACCAGCAGCGCCACGAAGGCGGCAGGCACACGCCACGCGGCCTGGAGCCGGGGAAAGGTCAGCGCGCTCCATGCACCCACGGCCAGCATGGCCGCGAGGTGGTCAAGGCCGGTGAAGGGATGGGTGAACCCCTGCATGAGGCTGTCCAGCAGGCCATGCGTGTGCGGGTGGCTGCCCCCATGGGCCAGGGCGGCAAAGGGCAGGGCGGCAAAGGCGATGGGGAGTATCTTTTTCATAGCTGCTTGCGCTTGTTGGATAAGGGCTGGCGGGTCAAAGGGCTTCAAACGATCGGCTCATGCACCGTGACCAGCTTGGTGCCATCGGGAAAGGTCGCCTCGATCTGGATGTCGGGAATCATCTCGGGCACGCCCTCCATCACGTCAGCGCGCGTGAGCACGGTGCGGCCCGCGCTCATCAGTTCGGCCACGGTGCGGCCGTCGCGCGCGCCCTCCATCACGAAGGCGCTGATCAGGGCCACGGCTTCGGGGTAGTTGAGCTTCAGGCCGCGCGCGCGGCGCCGCTCGGCCAGCAG
>JASLFM010000143.1 GCA_030150585.1 Acidovorax sp. | reverse complement strand
AACGCCGAGCAGTTCGAGGAGGCGCGCCAGATCCTGCGCGACATCGACTCGCTGGACAGCCACACGGCCTTCCTGTTCGACAAGATCAACTTCCTGATGGACGCCACCGTCGGCTTCATCAACATCAACCAGAACAAGATCATCAAGATCTTCTCCGTGGCCAGCGTGGCGCTGCTGCCGCCCACGCTGATCGCGAGCATCTACGGCATGAACTTCAAGGCCATGCCCGAACTCGACTGGGCCATGGGCTACCCGTACGCGATCGGCCTCATGCTGGCCAGCGCGCTCGTGCCCATGTGGTACTTCCGCCGGCGCGGCTGGCTCAAGTAGCCTTTCGCCCCGTAGCGCCCGCGCGGCAAACGCGGGCAGCTATGCAAATCAGAGCATTTTGAGAAATCCGCCGACGATGTGGTCGGCATAGCGGCTCGCCACCGCGGCGACAAAGCGCGCGAAGTCGGTGTGCGCCGCGTCGTCGGCGCGGTCCGAGATGGTGCGCATGGCGGCGAACGGCAGGCCGTAGTCGGCGCAGACCTGGGCCACGGCCGCGCCCTCCATCTCCACGGCCAGCACCGCGTGGCCGGCAGCGCCCAGCGCCTCGCGCAAGGCGTGCGCGTCCTGCGCGGCGGACACGAAGCGGTCCCCGCTCGCCACCAGTCCGTGGTGTACGCGCGCTGAAGAAAAATCCCCCCTGGCACCCGCCAAATAAGCGCCAGCAGCTTCCAAAAGCAGAGCACCGAGCGGCCCATCGCAAGCCAGGCGGGTGCGTGCATAGCCCGGCAGTTCCCAGCGCGGGAACAGCGGCGAGGCGTCCATGTCGTGCTGCAGGTAGTCGCTCGCCACCACCACGTCGCCCACGCACACGCCCTCGCCCACGCCGCCTGCCACCCCGGTGAACACGATGCGCGCCACGCGGAAATGCTCGATCAACACCGTGGCCGTGGTGGCCGCCGCCACCTTGCCGATGCCCGACAGCGCCAGCACCACGCTGTGCCCGTGCAGCGTACCGCGCCAGAACACGCGCCCCGCATACACACTGCGCTGCGCCTGCTCCAGGGACTGGACCAGGCCGGCTTGCTCTTCGGGCAGGGCACTGAGGATGGCGGTGGCCATGGGCGGGTTCCTTTCGGCAGAAAAAAACCCCGGGCACGAAGGTGCCCAGGGTCGGCAGCCTGGCGGCGCGGCGTCAGTTCTTGATGTCCACGCCGTAGAAGTTGTGCCGGCTGAAGGGGCTGAGCTTGAAGTCCACCACCTCCTTGCGCACGGGCTTGAGCTGCACGGCGTGGGCGATGGTAAACCAGGGCGCCTGCTCCTTGAAGATGAGCTGGGCCTTCTGGTACAGCGCGGTGCGCTCGGCCTGGCTGGTGGTGGTCTTGGCCTTGACCACGAGTTCCTCGTAAGGCTGGTAGCAGAACTTGGCGATGTTGCTACCGCTGGCCGACTGGGCCGAGGCGCAGCCCAGCAGGGTGTAGAGGAAGTTGTCGGGGTCGCCGTTGTCACCCGTCCAGCCCAGCATGCCCATCTGGTGCTCGCCGGCTTGCAGGCGCTTGCGGTACTCGCCCCACTCGAAGGTCTTGATCTCGGCCTTCACGCCGATCTTGGCCAGGTCGGCCTGCATCAGCTCGGCGATGCGCTTGGCGTTGGGGTTGTAGGGGCGCTGCACGGGCATGGCCCACAGGTCGGTGCTGAAGCCGTTGGGCAGGCCCGCCTGCGCCAGCAGCTTCTTGGCGGCCTCGGGATCGTAGGGGTCGTCCTTCACCGCGTCGTTGTACGACCACATGGTGGGCGGGATCGGGTTCTTGGCGGCCACGCCCGTGCTGAGGTACACGCCGTCGATGATGGCCTTCTTGTTGATGGCCATGTTGATCGCCTTGCGCACGCGCACGTCGTCGAACGGCTTCTTGGTCGTGTTGTAGGCCAGGTAGCCCACGTTGAGGCCCGGCTGCTCCAGCACCTGCACGTTCGGGTCCTTGCGGATCGCGTCGAGGTCGGCGGGGTTCGGGTAGGGCATCACATGGCACTCGCCCTTTTGCAGCTTGGCCCAGCGCACGGAGGCGTCGGGCGTGATCGCGTAGACGAGGTCGTCGAGCTTGGCCTTGCCGCCCCAGTAGGCGGGGAAGGCCTTGTAGCGCAGCACGGCATCCTTCTGGTACTGCACGAGGTAGAACGGGCCAGTGCCGATGGGCTCCTGGTCGATCTTCTCGGGCGTGCCGGCCTTGAGCATGGCGTCGGCGTACTCCTTCGACTGGATGGCCGCATAGGGCATGGCAAGGTTGGCGAGGAACGGCGCCTCGGGCTGGTTCAGCGTGATCTTGATGGTGTAGTCATCCACCTTCTCCACCGACTTGAGCAGCTTGGGCATGCCCATGTCGTTGAAGTACGAATGGTTCGGGCTCGTCACGCGGAAGTAGGGGTGGTCTTCCTTCCACTGGCGGTCGAACGCGAACAGGATGTCGTCGGCGTTGAAGTCGCGCGTGGGCTTGAACGCGCGGTGGCCGTGCCACTTCACCCCCTTGCGCAGGTGGAAGGTGTACTCCTTGCCATCGGCCGAGATCTCCCAGCGCTCGGCCAGGCCCGGCACGACCTTGGTGCCGCCGCGCTCGAACTCCACGATGCGGTTGTAGATGGGCTCGTTCGCGTCGAACGAGGTGCCCGTGGTGTTCACGGCGGGGTAGAAGTTCTCGGGGCTGCCCTCGGAGCAGAACACCAGCGTCTTGGCGGACGCCGCTCCGGCGGCCAGCAGCACGGGCAGGGCCAGCGCGGCCCAGGCGAATCGCTTGCGTGAATGAGCAGGTTGCATCATCGAACTCCTCAAGGTGGATGGTGGGAATCAAGCCGCCACAGCGGGCGGCGCCGGAAACTTGTCGGCGATCTGTTCAGCGATTTGTTCAGCGAAATGGCAGGCCACGAGACGATCGTCCAGCGAGCGCTGCAGCGGGCGCTCGGCGCGGCAGCGTTCGGCCACATGGGGGCAGCGCGTGGAGAACACGCAGCCCGGCGGCGGGTTGAGCGGCGAGGGCAGTTCGCCCTGCAGCACGATGCGGCGGCGTGCGCCGCCCCCCGCATCCAGGCCCGGCGTGGAAGCCAGCAGCGCCTGCGTGTACGGGTGCAGCGGCCGCGCGAAGATCTTGTGCTTGGGGCCCTGCTCCA
>JASLFM010000371.1 GCA_030150585.1 Acidovorax sp. | reverse complement strand
TCGCCCTTGGCCAGCACGTCACCCTTCTTGACGATGGGGCGCTGGTGGATGTTGGTGTTCTGGTTGGAGCGCTGGTACTTGATGAGGTTGTAGATGTCCACACCCACTTCGCCGGCCACGGCTTCGGCGTCGTTCACGCGCACCACGATGCGGGTGGCATCCACGTAATCCACCACACCGCCGCGGTTGGCGGTGACCACCGTCCCCGAGTCCACGGCCGCCACGCGCTCGATGCCCGTGCCCACCAGGGGCTTCTCGGGACGCAGCACGGGCACGGCCTGGCGCGACATGTTGGCGCCCATCAGCGCGCGGTTCGCATCGTCGTGCTCCAGGAAGGGCACGAGCGAAGCGGCCACCGACACGATCTGCGCGGGCGACACGTCCATGTACTGCACGCGGTCGGCGGACAGCAGCGTGGATTCACCCTTCTCGCGGGCCGACACCAGGTCGCCGGTGAGGCGGCCTTCGGCATCCAGCGCGGCGTTGGCCTGGGCGATGATGTACTTGCCTTCCTCGATGGCGGAGAGGTAGTCGATCTGGTCGGTCACCTTGCCGTCCACCACGCGGCGGTACGGCGTCTCGATGAAGCCGTACTCGTTCAGGCGCGCGTACAGGGCCAGCGAGTTGATCAGGCCGATGTTCGGGCCTTCCGGCGTTTCGATCGGGCACACGCGGCCGTAGTGCGTGACGTGCACGTCGCGCACCTCGAAACCTGCGCGCTCGCGCGTCAGACCGCCCGGGCCGAGTGCGGACACGCGGCGCTTGTGGGTGATCTCGGCCAGCGGGTTGGTCTGGTCCATGAACTGCGACAGCTGCGACGCACCGAAGAACTCCTTGAGCGCCGCAGAAATCGGCTTGGAGTTGATCAGGTCGTGCGGCATCAGCGGCTCTTGCTCGGCCTGGCCCAGACGCTCCTTCACGGCCTTCTCGATCCGTGCAAGGCCGGTGCGGTACTGGTTCTCGGCCAGTTCGCCCACGCAGCGCACGCGGCGGTTGCCCAGGTGGTCGATATCGTCGACTTCGCCGCGGCCATTGCGCAGGTCGACCAGGATCTTGACCACGGCCAGGATGTCCTCGTTGGACAGCACCATGGGACCGGTGGCCTCATCACGGCCGATCTTGGCATTGAACTTCATCCGGCCCACGCGCGACAGGTCGTACGTGTCGGGGCTGTAGAACAGGCGCTGGAACAGGGCCTGCACGGCGTCTTCCGTCGGCGGCTCGCCAGGGCGCATCATGCGGTAGATGGCCACGCGCGCTGCGGATTCATCGGCGGTTTCGTCGATGCGCAGGGTCTGGGAGATGTACGCGCCCTGGTCCAGTTCGTTCGTATAGATGCACTGGATCTCCTGCACGCCGGCGGCGCGCAGCTTCTTGAGTAGCGCTTCGGTCAGCTCGTCGTTGGCCTTGGCGATGATCTCGCCCGTGTCGGCATCGACGATATTGCGCGACACCACGCGGCCGATCAGGAAGTCCTCGGGCACGCTCACGTGCGTGGTGCCCGACTGCTCGAGTTCACGCGTGTGGCGCGCGGTGATGCGCTTGTCCTTGGCGACCACGACCTTGCCCGACTTGTCGGTGATGTCGAAGCGCGCCACTTCGCCCTTGAGGCGCTCGGCCACGAACTCCATCTGCGCGCCCGAATCCATCAGGCGGAAGTTGTCGTTCACGAAGAAGTTGGCCAGGATCGATTCCGGGTTCAGGCCGATGGCCTTGAGCAGGATCGTCACGGGCATCTTGCGGCGGCGATCGACGCGGAAGTACAGGATGTCCTTGGGGTCGAACTCGAAGTCCAGCCAGGAGCCACGGTAGGGGATGATGCGCGCCGAGAACAGCAATTTGCCCGAGCTGTGCGTCTTGCCCTTGTCGTGCTCGAAGAACACGCCCGGCGAGCGGTGCAGCTGCGAGACGATCACGCGTTCCGTGCCGTTGATGATGAACGAGCCCTTGTCGGTCATCAGGGGCACTTCGCCCATGTAGACCTCTTGCTCCTTCACTTCCTTGACCACCTTGGACTGCGGCGTGGAAGACTCGCGGTCATAGATGATGAGCTGCACCTTGGCACGCACGGCCGAGGCGAACGTAAGACCGCGCGTCTGGCACTCACGCACATCGAAGGCCGGCTTGGCGAGGTTGTACTCGACGAACTTCATTTCGACGAAGCCGTTGTGCGAGACGATCGGGAAGGCGGAGTTGAATGCGGCCTGCAGCCCGTCGGCGGTGCGTTTCTGGGGGGGCGTGTCCGCCTGCAGGAAAGCGGTGTAGGCATCCTTCTGCATCTGCAGCAGGTAAGGCACTTTGAGCACGCTGTCGCGGCTACCGAAGCTCTTGCGGATCCGCTTGCGTTCGGTGTAGCTGTACGTGGATGTTGAGGCCATGAGATCTCCGGGCAAAGACATGGAATGGGGTCTTCGACGACTACTGACCCACAAGGGCGCATCCTTGTGGGCTTGGCGGTTGGCCACTACCAACCATGGCGGACGGCGATGCATTGCACATCGCCCGAACCAAGGCGTCTTCTGCTGTCGGGTTTGTCAGAAGACACTAGAAAGCTGCCGTATGGGGCCGCTTTCTGGTGCGCTCTGGACACGCGTTCCATAAGCACCAAAGGCTGGAGGCCTTTTGCAAGACCCCCAGCCCAGGAGACAAGGTCGATTACTTGAGTTCGGCCTTGGCGCCAGCTTCTTCGAGCTTCTTCTTGGCAGCTTCGGCATCGGCCTTGGGCATGCCTTCCTTGACGGCCTTGGGAGCGCCGTCCACCAGGTCCTTGGCTTCCTTGAGGCCCAGGCCGGTGATTTCGCGCACGGCCTTGATCACCGCAACCTTGTTGGAACCGGCTTCGGCCAGGACCAGGTTGAACTCGGTCTTCTCTTCAGCGGCAGCAGCACCAGCGCCAGCGCCAGCAGCAGCAGGAGCGGCCATGGCGGCAGCGCTCACGCCGAACTTCTCTTCAATGGCCTTCACCAGGTCATTGAGTTCCAGGACCGTCATGCTGTCCAGCGCGGTCAAGAATGCGTCTTTATCGAATGCCATTTTGATTTCCTAACAATTGGTTTAGAGGGGGGACGTCTGCGCGCGCTCTTCAAGCGGCAGCAGGTTCGCCTTCGCCTTTTTTGGCCGCCAGGGCACCCAGCACCACTGCGGTGCGGGAGATCGGCGACATCAGCAAGCCACACAGCTGGGCCAGCAGCACTTCCTTGGAAGGGATGTTGGCCAGTTGCTTCACGCCGTTCACGTCCAGGGCCTTGCCACCGAAAGCGCCGCCACGAATCACCAGCTTGTCGTTGGTTTTCGCGAAATCGGCCACCACCTTGGCGGCGGCCACAGCGTCTTCGGAGAAGCCATAGATCAGAGGACCGGTCATCTGGTCGGCCACCACGTCAAACTGGCTGCCAGCCACAGCACGGCGGGCCAGGGTGTTCTTCAGAACACTCAGGCTCACACCCTTGCTGCGGGCTTCGACGCGCAGTTTGGTCATGTCGGCCACCGTGATGCCACGGTATTCCGCGATCACGAGCGTTTGAGCTTTAGCGGCGAGGCTGGTCACTTCATTGATGACCGCTTCTTTCTCACTGCGATTAAGACTCAAGGTCTACTCCTTCATTTGCGCGTTCCGGACGAATCCTTCATCGCGCGCTCTTGTTGCAGCGACCAACTGTTTCGGAACATGCATTCCATCTGCAGCGGGATCGCCATCTGCGTTGGCCCCGGGATACCCTGGGTTTAAGTGCAACCTGCTTGCACACCAACGGTCTTGGATGGCCCGGCGCATCGCTGCGCCGGCCCACCACCGAGGCGCTCCTTGCGGCGCGCCTCAAGATTCCACGCGATCAGGTCGCGATGGATTGCGTGTCGACGCGAACGCCCACACCCATGGTCGACGACACGGCCACCTTGCGCAGGTACAGACCCTTGCTCGAAGCGGGCTTGGCCTTGTTCAGGGCGTCGATCAGGGCTGCCAGGTTGCCCTGCAGCTTGTCATTGTCGAACGAGCGACGACCGATGGTGCTGTGCACGATACCGGCCTTGTCCACGCGGAACTGCACCTGACCTGCCTTGGCGTTCTTCACAGCCGTGGCCACGTCGGGCGTCACCGTACCCACCTTGGGGTTCGGCATCAGGCCGCGCGGACCGAGGATCTGGCCCAGCGTACCGACCACGCGCATGGCGTCGGGCGCGGCGATCACCACGTCGAACGGCATGTCGCCAGCCTTCACCTGGGCGGCGAGGTCGTCCATGCCGACCACGTCGGCGCCGGCAGCCTTGGCCTCTTCGGCCTTGGCGCCTTGCGCGAACACGGCCACGCGGGTGGTCTTGCCCGTGCCGTTGGGCAGCACGACGGCGCCACGCACCACTTGGTCAGACTTCTTGGCATCGATGCCGAGCTGCACGGCCACGTCGATGGATTCATCGAACTTGGCGGTAGCGGCTTCCTTCACCAGGGCCACGGCCTCGGCGAATGCGTACAGCTTCGTGCTGTCCACCTTGCCCTGCAGGGCCTTTTGCTTCTTGGTCAGCTTTGCCATTTCAGAGACCCTCCACCGTCACGCCCATGGAACGGGCCGAGCCAGCCAGCGTGCGCACAGCGGCGTCCACGCTCGCAGCGTTCATGTCCTTCAGCTTGGTCTTGGCGATCTCTTCGAGCTGTGCGCGCGTGATCTTGCCGACCTTGGTGGACAGGGCGTTGGAAGAACCCTTTTCCAGCTTGATGGCCTTCTTGATCAGCGTCGTCGCCGGAGGCGTCTTGATGATGAAGGTGAAGCTCTTGTCCGCGAAGGCCGTGATCACCACGGGCAGGGGCAGGCCGGGCTCGACACCTTGGGTCTGGGCGTTGAACGCCTTGCAGAATTCCATGATGTTAAGGCCGCGCTGGCCCAGTGCGGGGCCGATCGGGGGGGACGGGTTGGCCTTACCAGCTGGCACTTGCAGCTTGATGAA
>JASLFM010000290.1 GCA_030150585.1 Acidovorax sp. | reverse complement strand
GCCGTGCAGACCGAGAACGTGCGCAAGATGCTGCTGGGCTTCTCGCGCGACCTGCGCGTGGTGATGCTGCGCCTGGCCTCGCGCCTGCAGACGCTGCGCTTCTACGCGGCGAGCAAGCGCCCCGTGTCGCCCGGCCTCGCGCGCGAAGCGCTGCACGTGTTCGCGCCGTTGGCCAATCGCCTGGGTATCTGGCAGATGAAGTGGGAGCTGGAGGATCTGTCGTTCCGCTTCCTGGAGCCCGACACCTACAAGCAGGTGGCAAAGCTGCTCGATGAGAAACGCGCCGAGCGCGAGATCTACATGGAGCAACTGCGTGGGCGGCTCGAGTCCGAACTGCGCGCGCGCAGCATCAGCGCCAGCGTGCAGGGTCGACCCAAGCACATCTACAGCATCGTGAAGAAGATGCGCGGCAAGTCGCTCAACTTCGACCAGGTGTTCGACATCCGCGCGCTGCGTGTGATCGTGCCTTCGGTGAAGGACTGCTACGCCGCGCTGTCGTGGGTGCACGCGCAGTTCAAGCCCATCGAGGACGAGTTCGACGACTACATCGCGCGCCCCAAGCCCAACGGCTACCAGTCGCTGCACACGGTGGTGCGCGACGAGGCGGGCAAGGCCATCGAGATCTAGATCCGCACCCAGGCCATGCACGACCACGCCGAACACGGCGTGGCCGCGCACTGGGCCTACAAGGAGGCGGGCACCAAGGGCTACGCAGGCGTATCGGCCAGCGGCGAGTACGACGCGAAGATCGCCGTGCTGCGCCAGCTGCTGGCCTGGGGGCGCGACCTGGCCGACACCAGCCACCGTGGCCTGTTCGACGACCGCATCTACGTGCTCACGCCCGATGCGGCCGTCATCGAGCTGCCCAAGGGCGCCACACCCGTTGACTTCGCCTACGCCGTCCACACCAGCCTGGGCCACCGCTGCCGGGGGGCGCGTGTGGACGGCGCCATGGTGCCGCTGAACACGCCGCTGCAAAGCGGTCAGACGGTGGAGATCACCACCGTGAAGGAGGGGCGCCCGTCGCGCGACTGGCTGAATGCCGAACTGGGCTACCTGGCGAGCCACCGCGCGCGCGCCAAGGTGCGCGCGTGGTTCAACGCCCAGGCCACGCACGAGACCGTGGCGCGCGGCCGGGAGGCCGTTGAGAAGTTGCTGCAGCGCGAGGGCAAGACGGCCGTGAAGCTCGATGACCTGGCCGTGCAGCTCGGCTTCAAGACAGCCGACGGGCTGTTCGAGGTAGTGGGCAAGGACGAGTTCTCGCTGCGCACCATCGAAACCCTGTTGCGCCCGCCCGAGCCCGAGATGCAGCCCGAGGATCTGCTGCAGCTCAAGAAGGCGCGCCACCCCGACACCACGCCCAAGGGCGGCGTGCTCGTCGTAGGCATCGACTCGCTCATGACGCAGTTGGCCAAGTGCTGCAAGCCCGCGCCACCCGACGAAATTCGCGGCTTCGTCACGCGCGGAAAAGGCGTGAGCGTGCACCGTGCCGACTGCAGCAACTTTCACGAAATGGCGGCGCGCAACGCCGAGCGCGTGATCGAAGTAGCCTGGGGCCGACCCAAGGCCACGGCCGCGACCTCGACGGTTTACCCGGTCGACGTGGCTGTGGAAGCCGCCGACCGCCAGGGGCTGCTGCGCGACATCTCGGACGTCTTTGCGCGCGAGAAAACCAACGTGATCGGCGTGCAAACCCAGTCCGTGAAGGGCACCGCCTGGATGACCTTCACCGTGGAAGTGGCCGACTCGGGCCGGTTGAGCAAGGTGCTGTCCATCGTGGCCTCGGTACCGGGGGTACGCTCTGCGCGCCGCCGCTGACGCGCGCTACTTTTTCGGAAGCGGCCTTTTTTGCTGCTATACTCTCGCTTCTCGAACAAACACAGGCGCGTAGCTCAGCTGGTTAGAGCACCACCTTGACATGGTGGGGGTCGTTGGTTCGAGTCCAATCGCGCCTACCAATGTAGAAAGCCGCTTCAGGCAACTGAAGCGGCTTTTTTCGTCCTGCGGACCCTCAGGGTTACCTCTGCCAGAGGGGGCACAGCCAATGCCTAGAATCTGTTGCACTGCAATGCATGGGCGACGAGCCCGCGAGGAGTTTGCTGTGCAAGACAAGAAGACCACCGCGTCCGCCGCCAAGCCGGCCCAGCGCGTGATCAAGAAATACCCCAACCGGCGCCTGTACGACACGGACACTTCCACCTACATCACCCTGGCCGAGGTCAAGCAACTGGTGATGGCCAGCGAGCCCATCGTGGTGCGCGACGCCAAGACGGGTGAGGACCTCACGCGCAGCATCCTGCTGCAGATCATTCTGGAGGAAGAGGCCGGCGGCGCGCCCATGTTCACCGAGGCCGTGCTGGCCAACATCATCCGTTTCTACGGTCACGCGATGCAGGGCTTCATGGGGGCTTACCTGGAAAAGAACATCCAGGTGTTCACCGATATCCAGAGCAAGCTCGCCGAGCAGTCCCAGGGCATTACGCCCGAGATGTGGACCCAGTTCATGAACCTGCAGTCGCCCATGGTGCAAGGCATGATGGGCAACTACGTCGAGCAGTCCAAGAACATGTTTACGCAGATGCAGGAGCAGATGCAGAAGCAGACCGAGCAGATGCTCGGGGCCTTCGGCCTCAAGCGCTGAAGCGTGCGCCCTGGCCATTGCGCGTATAGGCTGCAAGGTCCGCCACCAGCGCATCGAACACCGCCACACAGCGCGGGCTGGCGCGCAAGTTCTCGTGCATCACCACCCACGTATCGAGCGACAGCGATAGCTGCCGCTGGAGTACGCGCACCAGGCGCGGGTCCCGCGCCGCGAGGGGAGCCTGGCAGATGCCCAGCCCGAAGCCCGCTCGGATGGCGGCGAGTTGCGCCAGGTCGCTGCTCGCGCGCAGGCTGAAGTGGTCGCGGCCCAGGCCGTGCAGCTTCTCGCCCATCTTGCGGATGTACGCGGTTTCTTGGTCATAGCCGATGAGCGTGTGGTGCGCCAGTTCCTTCAGCGATGCGGGTGTGCCGCAGCGCGTGAGGTAGTCCGTATGCGCGTGCAGCCCTAGCTCGATGGTGCCCACCTTGCGCGCGATCAGCGCGCCCTGCGTGGGCGTGAACATGCGCACGGCGATATCCGCCTCGCGGCGCAGCAGATCGTCGGCCTGGTTGGAGAGCGCCAGCTCGATGGCCAGCCGGGGGTGCGCCGTGCGCAGGCGCGCCAGGATAGGCGGCAGCACCTCCACCCCCACCACCTCGCTCGCCGTAATGCGTACCGTGCCATGCACCCCCGCGCCGTGGCCGCTTGCGGCACGCCGCAGTGCGGCGGCTGTGGCAGCAAGGTCACGCGCGTAGGGCTGCAGTTCCAGCGCCGCATCCGTGGGCGCCAGGCCTTCAGGCGAGCGTGTGAACAGGCCCAGGCCCAGCGCGGCCTCCAGCCCGGCGATATGCCGGCCCACCGTGGGCTGCGTGAGCCCCAGGGCGCGCGCGGCTGCTGAAAGCGATCCGGATTCCAGCACCTGCAGAAAGCTGCGGTACCACTCCCAAGGGGGTTCGCCGAAGGGCATGATTATTCAAAAATGTATGGTTGCCAGGAAATTTTAGGCAATTTTCTTTTGGCGGCGCAGGCTGCAGACTAGGTGCCGTAATGAACCTCTGAACCGGCACAACCAGGAGCTGCCATGTCGAAGATTGCATTGTTTGGCGCCAGCGGCGCCATGGGCCGCAGCATCGCGGCCGCCTTGGGCGCCGAGGGCCGCGCCTACCGCGTGGTGGGGCGCAACGAAGCCACCCTGCGCGCTGCCTTCGGGCACGACCCGTTGGCCGAGTGCGTGGTCTGGAACCCCGGCGACCCCGCCTCCGTGCGGGCGGCCGCGCAGGGCGTGGACACGCTGGTCTACATGGTGGGTGTGAACTACTGGCAGTTCGAACTGCACCCCGAGCTCATGCGCCAGACGCTGGAAGGTGCCATTGCCGCAGGCGTGCGGAACGTGGTGCTGATTGGCACCGTCTACCCCTATGGCCGCCCGCGCACAGGCAACCCTGTGCGTGAAAACCACCCGCGCGAGCCCCACACCTTCAAGGGCCGCATGCGCAAGGCGCAGGAAGACCTGCTCCTGCAGGCGCACGCAGAGGGCCGCATCCGCGCCACCGTGCTGCGCCTGCCGGACTTCTACGGCCCCGGCGTGGAGGCGAGCCTGCTGCACTCCGCCATCCAGGCGGCCGCGCGCGGCGGCGTGGCCCAGGTGCTGGGTCCCATCGACCGGCCGCACGAATTCGTGTACGTGCCCGACGTGGGCCCCGTGGTGTTGCGGCTGGCGCGGCACCCCGAGGCCTACGGGAAGATGTGGCACCTGGCCGGCAGCGGTGCCACCACCCAGCAGGCCCTGCTGCAGGAGCTGGAGCGCCTGGCGGGCCGCCCGCTGCGCCGCCGCATTGCAGGCAAGACCTTGCTGCGCATCGCGGGGCTGTTCAGCCCCCTCATGCGCGAACTTGTCGAGATGCACTACCTGATTACCGACCCGCTCATCATGGACGACACGGCCCTGCGGCGGCTGATCGGCCCCGTTGCCAAGACACCCTACGCGCAGGGGCTGCGCGAGAGCGTGGAGGCGGAGCGGCGGGCGCAGGCTGCGCGCGGCTTGGCCGGCGAACGGGTCTGAGCATCCTCTGTGCCTCGGTGATGGGATGTGCGGTCAAGTTGCCTGAAACGCAAAGTCAATAGAGGGCGGTCCGGCTGCATAGGATCAACCAGCCAGCGGGCGCCTCTTCGCAGGGGGCCTTGTGCTGAATCCCATCAACCAGAAAAGACGGCTCCTGTGCATCCATCACCCTCTCAGTACGCTGCGGCGTGTCTTTGGGCTCAGCGGGGGCGGCAGTTGCTGCCCCGGGTCTGCCTGGCCATGCTGTTGTGGGCGGCCAGCCTGGCCAACGCGGCCACCATGAAAACTGTCATGGATACGGTCAACCTGTCCCCTACGGGGAACGTCTTCGCGAATGCGGACTATCAACGCTC
>JASLFM010000263.1 GCA_030150585.1 Acidovorax sp. | reverse complement strand
CGGCGCCTGCTGCCCGAATCACTTGCCGAGTTGCAGCACGCGCTGCACATCGATGGGCTGGCCCTGGCGGCCTGCGAGAAGAGCGTGCAGATCGTCTACGAGCAGCAACTGCGCCCTGCCGAAAAGCAGCACGCGCCCTGGCTTGGGCGCGTGACGGGGCAAGTGCATGCCGCCTACGCGGCGCTGGAGCAGGCCGTGGCGCAGCACCCGCCAGCCTTGGAGCGCGGCACCATCGGCCGTGCGGGCGTCAGTGCGGCGGTGGCCTGGCACTTCACCCAGGCCATGCTGCCGGGCCTGGTGGCGCCTGAGCGCCATCCCGCGCTGGCAGCCCTGTCGGCACGGGCCGAGGCACTGCCCGAGTTCCAGGCAGCGCCGCACGGCGAGGGGATCTGCCGCGCCGCAGCCTGAGCCCACACGTTACTTGCCGATCTGAGCGCTGACGGCGTTTTCCTGCTGATTCAGCGCACGCTGCTCGGTGCGCGTGATGTGGCCACCGTTCTGGCTGGCCATGGCGCGCTCTTCCTGGCGGATCTGGCGATCCTCCTTGTGCAGTTGAGCGGCCTGGGCCTTGCTCATTTCACCCTCCTTGACCTCCTGGTGGATGCGCTGGTTCTGGTGCGCGAGGCGTGCGTTGACCTCGGCGCGGCGCGGATGGGTTTTCTGCCATTCGGTGGCTGCCATCGCGGAGCTGCCGGCGCCAAGGGCGACCAGGGCCAGGGTGAGTGCGGTGAGGGGGCGGTTGATGAGCATAGCGGGCTCCTGGGAAAAGAAGGGTTCAGTTCATGGAGCCCGGCCATCCATCGCAAGGCCCCACAAGCCTGAAACGCGGGCACGCGGCTGGCAGATGGACAGCCGGTACGTAAAGCCAGGTAAGCAAACGATACAAAGGACCGCCCACCGGCCTGGCCCCGCTCAAGGCCTTACAACGGCAGTATCTGCGCGTGGCCGCCGCCGAGCCACTGCGCGCACTCGTCGGCGAGCCGCTGGGCCTCGCGCACAGCCGCGCCCCAGACCCTGGCGCGTGCGCGCCAGTCCATGCCGTAGCGTGTGAAATCGGTACGGTCGGGCAGCTTGCCGTGGGGCAGGCGCCGCACCCATTCCGGATCGGGCGCCAGCACCACCATGCGGTCAAGAAAGTGCGTGGCCTTGTGGCGCCAGCGCAGCCCCTTGTCGAGCCAGCCCGGCACCACGTTCTTCTGGAAATGCGGGTACAGCACCAGCCCCTGCGCCGGCACTTGGTAGTCCAGGTGCAGGTGGTAGTCGGTGATGCCGCCGTCCCAGTAGGCGCCGGGCGGCGCGCCCGGGATGTCGTGGATGGCCTGCAGCACGAAGGGAATGGAACAGCTGGCCTGCAGCGCGGGCCGGAAGTTGGCCTCGATCAACGCCACTTGGCGCGAGCGGAAGTCGCGTGTGCCAAAAGGCAGCGGCGCCCCCGGCACGGAGAACACCACGCGCTCCAGCCAGGCCCCGAGCGCTTTGCGGTGCACGGCGTTCGCCACGAACGCCCCCAGGTAGCCGATGGGCGTGCGCGCAGCCCCTTCGCGGCCCAGCAGGTGGCGGCCGCGCGAGGTGACGATGTGCAGCCGGTAGCGCGGATGGCTGAGCACCTCGCCGATGCGCCCGTCATAGAACGCGCGCAGGTTCTGGCCGAACTCGCGGCTCACCTGCTCCGCCGTGGGGCGCTTGCGGCCCGGCGGCAATTCATAGTGCTGGTGGATGTAGTCGTGCTCCAACCGCTCGAACGCTGCCACCGGCTCGTTCAGGCAGGCCGTGGCCATGCGCCAGGCGCCGATGGAGGCACCGACCAGGTCGACAGGCTGGCTCGACTGCGGCAACCACTGCCCGAACAGGAAGCGGTCCAGCGGTCCGAGAATGAGCCCCTTGGGGCCGCCCGCGGCGCCGGGCACCACGCTCACATCGCCTGGCTGCAGGCCGCGCTCGCGCAGGTGCTCCAGGGCCACGGGGCCCGCGTAGATGCGCAGCGCTTTCACACGTAGTCACCGGCGTCGGGCCGGGCCGTCCAGTCGATTGGGTCCTGCTGCAACACCATGTCGATGTCCAGGCCCAGCGCCAGCCCGACCTCTCCGGGGAATGACACGGCCAGTTCTTTGTCGCCGAGCTCCGCCTCGCGCGCGCGGGCCCGCCAGGCCGCCAGGTGGAGCACGCCGGCCAGCGGCTCGTACACATCGTTGTCGAACGGGGCGCTGAGGTACTGCAGGGCATCGACCACCGCATCGGGCAGCTGCCAGCGGCGTGCCAGGCCCGCGCTGACCTGGGCGTAGCAGAAGCCGAAGATGCGAAGTTCGATCTTGGCGCGGCGCGGGTCGAGTGGCGCCACGAGGGTGTTGATGGACTGCGCCTTCTCCGGATCGCCCAGATGGATCACCAGCTCCCCCAGACCATGCAGCAGTCCCGCCGTATAGGCCGCGATCTGGTTGTGGCGCACGATCCCCGCAAGCGAACGCGCCACCTTGGCCGTATTGAGGCTGTAGCGCCAGAACTGCTGCAGGTTCACCCCCGGCACCGAGCGCGAGGCTGCGCCCAGTGGCGCCGACGCCACGAGGCTGCGCAATTGCGGCACACCCAGCAGGGCCAGGGCCTCGGGAATGCCCACGATCTGGCGCGGTGCCTGGAAGGCAGCCGAATTCGCCTGCTCCAGCAGGCGCGCCGCGAGCGCCGGATCGGTGCCGAAGAGCTGGTTCACACGCCGCAGGCTGGGCTCCGCAGGGCCCAGCTCGTTCATCAGCAGTGCCACGGTGCGGGGCAGGCA
>JASLFM010000236.1 GCA_030150585.1 Acidovorax sp. | reverse complement strand
GCAGGCCCAGATCGACGCGCTGCGCATCACGCGCGAGCCTTTCACGCCACTGATGCTCTCGCTCGAAGCCCAGCGCCTGGCTGCGGACGCCCAACCCGACGACGAAGCCAAGCGATCCGCGCGCCAGGCCTACCAGCAGGCGCTGAGCCGGCTGGCGCGCGAGGCGCAGCAGCGCTTCGTGCTGCGTGCGCTGTACTCGCCCAACCAGTTGCAGGAGCAGATGACCTGGTTCTGGATGAATCACTTCAACGTGAACCTGCGCAAGGCCAACCTGCGCGCCATGCTGGCCGACTATGAGGACCAGGCGATCCGCCCCCATGCGCTGGGGCGCTTTCGCGACCTGCTTGGCGCCAGCCTGCGCCACCCGGCCATGCTGCGCTACCTGGACAACGCGCAGAATGCCTCGGCGCGCATCAACGAGAACTACGCGCGCGAACTCATGGAACTGCACACGCTCGGCGTGGGCAGCGGCTACACCCAGGCCGACGTGCAGGAGCTCGCGCGCGTGCTCACGGGCGTGGGCATCAGCCTCAAGCCGCTCGACGCCCCCCCGCCGCGCATGCGCCCGCAGCTGCAGGCCGACTACCGGCGCAATGGCCTGTTCGAGTTCAACCCTGCCCGGCACGACTACGGCGCCAAGACCTTGCTGGGCCAGCCCCTGCACCAGCACGGCTTGGCCGAGGTGGACGAGGCGCTCGACCGGCTCGCCCGCGCCCCGGCCACGGCGCGCTTCATTGCCCGCAAGCTGGCCGTTTACTTCGTGGCCGATGAACCGCCGCCCGCGCTCGTCGCGCGCATGGCCGAACGCTTCGAGCGCAGCGACGGCGACATCGCCGCCACGCTGGCCACGCTGTTCGCCTCGCCCGAATTCGCGGCCTCGCTGGGCCAGAAGTTCCGCGACCCCGTGCACTACGCCATCGCCAGCGTGCGCCTGGCCTACGGCGGCCGCGTGGTGCAGAACCCCGATCCGCTGCTGGGCTGGATCAACCGCATGGGCCAGCCCCTGTACGGCCACGAGACGCCCGACGGCTACCCGCTCACGCAGTCCAGCTGGGCCAGCGCCGGGCAGATGACCACGCGCTTCGAGATCGCGCGCGCCCTGGGTGCCAACGGCGCGGTGCTGTTCCGCACGGCCCCCGGAGCGCCGCTCGAACAGCCGCCCTACCCGCCGCTGCAGGCGTCGCCCGTGGTGCAGGCCTGGCTGCCCGCGCTCGGCGCGGACACGCGCTCGGCCCTGGCGCAGGCCAAGAGCCCGCAGGATTGGAACACCTACCTGCTCGCCGCGCCCGAGATGATGCTGCGCTGATCGCGCCGAGATACACCGCCAAAGGAGTCCGCCATGCACCGCAGACAACTGCTCCAGACCCTCGCCGCAGGCACGCTCGCCGGCATGGCCGGCGCACGCGCCTGGGCCACTCCGGCACAGGGCAATGCCCGGCTGCTGCTCGTGTTCCTGCGCGGCGCCTACGACTGCGCCAACCTGCTCGTGCCCACGGCGCGCGAGGCACGCGACTTCTATGCCGGCAGCCGCCCGCGCATCGCCATCGCGGCCCCGGGCGAAATGGGCGGTGCGCTGCCGCTCGACGCCGCCTGGGGCCTGCACCCGGCGCTGGCCGATTCGCTGCTGCCGCTGTACGAGCGC
Source organism: Acidovorax sp. (assembly GCA_030150585.1). Lineage (GTDB taxonomy): Bacteria > Pseudomonadota > Gammaproteobacteria > Burkholderiales > Burkholderiaceae_C > JASLFM01. The sequence continues at coordinate 5,785 of JASLFM010000236.1, read as the reverse complement.
AAGCAGCTCGCCTTCATCCCGTTCGCGGGCATCGACGACCTCTCGCGCAGCCATTTCGAGACGCAGGACGCCATCGAACTCGGCCAGGCACAGAACGCGCGGCGCGACTTCGGCTCGGGCTTCCTGAACCGGCTCGCGGCCGTGCTCGGCGCGGGCCCCCTCGCGGCCGTATCGCCCATGGCCTTTACCGATCAGTTGCCCATCGCGCTGCGCGGCGCGGCCCCCTCGGCCAACATGTCGCTCGCCACCGTGGGCCGCCCCGGCGTGACGGCCGAACACAGCCGCGTGATCGCCTCCATGTACCGCGGCACGCCGCTGGCGCAGACCGTGACCGAAGGCTTTGGCGTGCGCGACGAGGTGCTGCGCAGCCTGCAGGCCGAAATGCAGGCTGCGAGCCGCAACGCCATGGGCACGCAGGGCTTCGAGCGCGTGGCGCGGCGCATGGCGCGGCTCATGCGCGAGCGCTTCGACCTCGGCTTCGTCGACGTGGGCGGCTGGGATACGCACGTGGGCCAGGGCGGCGCCACGGGCTACCTCGCCACGCGCCTGGCCGAACTCGGCCGCGGGCTGGCCGGCTTCGCCGAGGAAATGGGCGACGACGCATGGCGCGACACGGTCGTGGTGGTGGTCAGCGAATTCGGCCGCACCTTCCGCGAGAACGGCAACCAGGGCACGGACCACGGCCACGGCACCGCCTACTGGGTGCTGGGCGGGGGCCTGGCCGCACAGGCGGGCGGGCGCGTGCTGGGCGAGCAGGTGGCGCTGTCGCCCCAGGCCCTGTTCCAGAACCGCGACTACCCCGTGCTCAACGAGTACCGCGCCGTGCTGGGCGGCCTGTTCACGCGGCTGTACGGGCTTTCATCCGCACAGATGGGGCAGGTGTTCGCAGGGGTACGGCCCCTCGACCTAGGGCTGGTCTGACCGCGACAGGATCTGCACGTCCCCGTAGGCTTTGCGCGCCAGTGCCTCGGCCAACACAGCCGATGGATTCACCAGCTCCACGCCCTCGGGCGCAGCATTGAGCGCGAGTGGAATTTCAGTGCACCCCATCACGAGCGCGCGCACCCCATGGCGCTCGTGCAGCACCCGCGCTACGGTGCCGAAGCACTCGCGTGCAAGGTTCAGGTCGCCCGCCTTCACGCCATCGTAGATGCCGCGCATGAGCAGGTCGCGCTCGGCCGCCGTGGGCAGCACGCAAGCGATGCCGTGCTGCGCCAGCTCGCGCTGGTACAGCCCCGCCGCATAGGCCCCGTGCGTGGCGAGCAGCCCCACCGCCGGCACGCCGCGCGCCGCCAGGCCCGCCGATACCTCGCGCATGCCGTGCAGCACCTCGACCTGCGGAAAGCGCTGCTGCAGCAGCCCGTGCCAGGCATGGGCCGTGTTGCAGGCGATGGCCACGGTGCGTGCGCCCAGCGCGGCGATGCGGCCCATGGCCTGCAGCAGCGGTTCGCCCGGCTGGTGCGCGCCCATCCGTGTGTCGCCCAGGGCGGCCGTGCGGTCGGGAATGGGCACCTGGGCCAGCCAGTGCTCGGGGTAGGTCTGGTCGCGCACGGGAATACCCAGGGCCTCCATGCGTGCCGTGCAGGCCTGCACGAACAGGCGCACGAAGTCGGCCCCCGCGGCGGGGCCCATGCCCCCGAGGATGCCCACCATTCGCGGTGTCGGCGGCTGGAACTCCATCGCCTTCAGATCGCGGGCTTGTCGCTCTGCGCGGTGAGGTTGTCGCGCAGCTCCTTGCTCATGGGCAGGCCGATTACCTGCCCCTTGGGCGGCACGGGCGACAGGAACCACTTGGTGTAGAGCTTCTCGAACTCGCCCGAACTCATCATGCCGCCGATCACGCCGTTGACCAGGGCCTGGAACTGTGGGTCGTCCTTGCGCATCATGCAGGCATAGGGCTCCACCTGCAGCGAGTCGCCGACCACCTCCCAGTCCGCCGGCTGGCGCGCGTTGCCCTTGAGACCGAAGAGCAGGATGTCGTCCATCGCGAATGCCTCGGCGCGGCCCGCGTCGACGAGCAGGACGGCATCGTCGTGGTCCTTGCCCATGACCAGTTCGTAGTCGAGGTTGTTGTCGCGGCTGTACTTGCGGATCACCTGCGCATTCGTCGTGCCCGTGGTGCTGGCCACCTTCTTCTTCGCGAGGTCCGCATAGTTCTTGATGCCCGAGGACTTCTTCACGAGCAGCCGCGTGCCCGTGTAGAAGTAGTTGGTGGCGAACTGCACATCCTTGCCGCGCACGGTGTTGTTGGTGGTCGATCCGCACTCGAGGTCGATGGTGCCGTTCTGCAGCAACGGGATGCGGTTCTGCGAGGTCACCGCCTGGAGTTCGACCTTGAGCGCAGGCTTGTTCAGGCGCTTCTTCACCGCCTCTACCACCGCGTTCGTGACTTCCACCGAAAAGCCCACCGGGCCGCCTGGCCCCGCGAGGTAGCTGAACGGCACCGACGATTCGCGGTAGGCCACGGTGATCTTGCCGGACTCGGCGATCTTCTGCAGGGTGTCGGCCTGGGCGGCGGTGCCGGCGCACATCGCAGCGGCGAGAACTGCGGCCAGGGAGGCGGTGGGCTTCATGGAGATTCCTTCACGACAGTGGGTTGGAAAGAGCAGGACGCCACGGCACTGTAGAAAGCCCGCGCCCGCTTGAACAATTCATTTCAAAGCAGGGGCCATGCCCAAAAGTTATGCGCCGGCACGGGGCACGCAACCGATGCATTCGCACCCGATGCGGGCATAACTTTTGGGCATGCCCCACGGCCCGATTGGCATTGTTCAGCCCGTGGCGTGCGCCCTACATTGGTGAAGCCAGCAATCACCAAAGTCAATCAATGCATGTATGTGTCATGGGCGCAGGCATCGTGGGCCTGGCCACCGCCTACGAGCTCCAGCGCCGCGGAATGCGCGTCACCGTGGTCGACCAGGCGCAGCCCGGCGCGGGTGCGAGCGGCGGCAACGGCGCGCAGCTGAGCTACAGCTATGTGCAGCCCCTGGCCGACGCCGGCATCTGGGCCCAACTGCCCCACTTGCTGCTCTCGCCCGATTCGCCGCTCAAGCTGCGCCCGCAGTGGGACCCGCACCAATGGCGCTGGGGCCTGGCCTTTTTGCGCGCCTGCAACCGCCGTACGTCCGAACGCAGCACCGCCGCGCTGCTCGCCCTCGCCGCGCGCAGCCGAACGGGCTTCGAGCGCATGCTCGCGGCCGAGCGGCTCGACTGCAACTTCACGCGCACAGGCAAGCTCGTGGTCTATGCCACGCCCGCCGCCTTCGGCGCCGCCCGCCGCCAGATGGAACTGCAGCGCGCCTGGGGCAGCGTGCAGGAAGCCGTCTCGGCCCCGCGCTGCGTGGAGATCGAGCCCGCGCTCGCGCACTATGCGCGCCGCATCGCGGGCGCCATCTACACGCCCAGCGAATGCGCGGCCGACTGCCAGAAGGTGTGCGACGGACTGCGCACGGTGCTGGAGGCGCGCGGCGTGCACTTCGTGCTCGGGGCGCAGATCACAGGCCTCGTGCAGGCCTCGGGGCACGTGGCCGCCGCGCAGACCCGTGCGGGGGCCATCGAAGCCGACCATTTCGTACTCGCGCTTGGCAGCGCAAGCCATGCGCTCGCGCGCACGCTCAGCCTCTCGCTGCCGGTATACCCGCTCAAGGGCTACAGCATCACGCTCGACGCGGTCGGTGATCCCGGCGCCGCGCCGCATGTGAGCGTGACCGACGCGGCGCGCAAGGTTGTGTTCGCCCGCCTGGGCGATCGCCTGCGCGTGGCGGGCATGGCCGAACTCGCGGGGCATGACCTGCGCATCCCCCAAGCGCGCATCGACAGCCTGTGGGAAGCCACGCGCGCCGTCTTTCCACGCATGGAGGCCGCACCGAATCCGCACCCATGGGCGGGCCTGCGCCCCGCAACGCCCACGGGCCTGCCCGTGGTGGGGCGCCACACACGCGGGCCGCGCAACCTGCTGTTCAACACGGGGCACGGCGCGCTCGGCTTCACGCTCGCCTTCGGCACCGCCGCTGCGGTGGCCGAGGCGGTGGCGGACTGACTCAGGCAGCGATCGTCTGCTCCACGGCCTCGCGCATGCAGCGCGTCATCGCATCGGCCAGCAGCGTGCCCGGCCGGTTGGCCGGGCGCAGCGCCTGCACGGGCACCACGATGTGCGGCAGCAGCTCGAGCACGTCGACCTTGCCGCGGTCGGCCGACGCGGCCGTGCACGCATCCACCACCGCCACCGCCTGGCCGTGGTGCGCCAGCGCCAGCGCCGCGTGGTAGGTCTGCACCGTGTAGATGGCCTGCAAGCCCACGTCGGCCTCGCGGCAGGCGTGGTTCACCATGGTGCCGATCGGGTCGCTCACTTCCAGCCGCACGATGGGCGTATGCGCGAGATCGGACAAGTGCACCCGTCCGCTATCGACCAGCGCGGGGGCCAGCATCCCGTGCGGTGCCACGCACAGCATGCGCCCATCCGCCAGGTGCTCCTGCGTGAGGGACGGATGCGCCACGGCGCTGAAGACAAAGCCCACGTCGGCCTCCTGCAGCACGAGCGCCGACACGATCTGCGGCGAATGCAGCGCCTCGATGGTCACCACCACCCCGGGGTGCAGTGCGCGAAAGGCCCGCAGCGCGCGCGGCAGCACCTCGTAGCTCAGCGCGAGCACGGCGAGGACGTGCAGCTCGTCCTCGCGCTGGCCGTTCTTGAGGCTGGCCGCGAGACGCTGCACATCGTCGAGCTGGGTGAAGAGCCGCTCGACGTGGGGGTAGAGGGTCTGCGCCTCCTTGGTGGGCACGAGGCGGCCCTTGACGCGGTGGAACAACGCGAACCCCATCTGCAGCTCGGCATGGGCCAGAACGCGGCTCACGGCCGGCTGGGTGACGTTGATGAGGCGGGCCGCCGCGCTCACACTGCCCGTGAGCATGACGGCGTTGAAGACTTCGATGTGTCGCAAACGCATGCCGGCACGATGCACGGCGCGTGCCAACTGCGCAAGGGCAATGCCCCTGATGCGGGGCAACGCTCCATCAGTCGAGCTGGATGTTCAGCCCCTTGATCAGGGTCTCCATCTTCCTGGCCTCGGCCCGGGCGAAGGCATCAAACTGCTCCGGCGTTCCCGCGACGACTTCGGAGCCGATTTCCAGCCATCGCTTCTTGAACTCGGGGTCGGCGAAGAGGCTGCGGATCTCTGCATTCAAGCGCGCGATGATGGGCTTGGGCGTTCCGGCCGTGGTGGATATGCCGTGCCATGCGTAGTACTCGAAATCGGGATAGCCCAGTTCGCTGATCGAGGGCACGTCGGGCAGCATGGACGCACGGGTCTTGGTGGTGACGGCCAGCGCGCGCAGCTTGCCGGATTTGATGTGCTGCATGGAGCTGCCCAGGATGTCGAACATGCTGGTGATCTGCCCGCCCATCAGATCCACGATGGCAGGGCCCGCGCCCTTGTACGGCACGTGCGAGATGTCCACCTTTGCCGTGACCTTGAACAGTTCGCCCCCCAGGTGCTGGGGCGTGCCATTGCCCGCCGAGCTGAAGGTGGTGCGGTTGCCGGGGTTCTTGGCGTAGCTCACGTAGTCCTGGAACGAGCGGATCGGGCTGCACTCTGCCACCTCCAGCACCAGCGGGAACTTGGAGATCTGGACCACCGGCGCCAGATCCTTGATGGGGTCGAAGCCCAGCTTGTTGTAGAGGAACTGGTTGGCCGACAGGTTGCCGCTGGCGGCCAGCAGGATGGTGTAGCCATCGGGCTTGGCTTTCACGACCTGGCCCGTGCCGATGTTGCCGCTGGCGCCCGCC
>JASLFM010000194.1 GCA_030150585.1 Acidovorax sp. | reverse complement strand
GGGCTTAGTCCCTTCGATGGGAAGGTTCCGCGGCACCCGAATCCTGAATAGGGGCGCTGTTTTCACGCACCAGTGACACAAGCGTTTGCGCCGCAGACAACTGAACTGGCAGGGCCGCAAAAACGAGCATGGGTGAAAGCCAGGCATCCCAGAATAAAGCGCTTGCGATTGCAAGCCCAAGAATCAGTCCGACGAACACCAGCGCAGTTACACACTGCATGAGCTCTGGGCCTTTGCGAATTAACACCAGACCTGCGCTGAGGATGCCGACCAAGCACCAGCCAATGAATGGATTGTTGACCAGCCGATAAGGCGTTGTCTTGGGCTTCCATTCCACCGTGAGCCCGAGACTGGGCAACACGAGAACGACGGCCAGGAGTACGACGGCGGAAAGCAGGCCGGCAGAGCCAAGGTGATTGAAGTGTTTGACGACTCGCATGATTAACAATTTTCTTCCGTGCCGCCTAAGGTTTGAGCCGAGGACCGATGCCGGCGAGCCGATCAAGCGAAGGGTCAGGCGGCACTTGAATGGAGCTCGCGCGGCCTGGCCCCAGGGTCACTTCTGCCGGAACAAGGCACAGAGCTTGTTGCCATCGGGGTCACGCACGTAGGCCAAGTACATTGCTCCCAGCTTACCTTCGCGCAGGCCAGGAGGCTCTTCAATCGATGTTCCACCGTGTGCCACTGCAACATCATGAAACTGCCGGACTTGCTCTGGCGAACTGCACTTGAAACCAATGGTGCCGCCGTTGGCAAACGAAGCAGACTCTCCATTGATCGGTTGGCTGACACAAAACGTTCCACCGTCCTGACGATAGAACAGGCGGAATTGCCCGGTGGCGTTTTGATTTCGAACCGGCTCTTCGGCACCAAGGACGGCGAGGACAGCGTCATAGAAGCGCTTGGAGCGTTCAATGTCGTTCGTCCCGACCATTACGTGGCTGAACATGAAGTCATCTCCTTAAGGTGGGGCCGCGTCGTGGTTGAATTGGGCAAAGGGCGAAACTGCGCCTTGTGCGGCCTCACGTAATGTATCCCGCAAAACTTGCGGGATGAGTTGCATGCCGCGGGATATTCTGGACACGGCTGCCTCCTCAAAGCGGATTGCAGACGGGGTTGGCGCTCAATGCACGGAGCGAGAACACAGACGGAATGTCTGTGAGACCCGGCACGCCTGTTTTGCTCTCCACACGGCTGTTGGTCCATGTCTGCGTGCGTGTTGGCTACCGTCGCCATGGCGTCAGTACCGGGAAGGCCCGCCCAGTGTGTTGACCCACGGTCACGTGGCCACATTGCCCAGGGTATGCGCGCCTGATGCAAGGGCTGCGCCTGCATGAACAGACGTCGCTTTTCCCCTTTTATTCTGCCTTCATCCTTGCCCAAAGGCGCCAAGCTGTCACCAGTCCACGTTCCACCTTGCACCGACTGAGCGTGCAAAGCAACGTGGCGCAATTGGGTGTTCACCAAGCCCTCTTCCAGGCTGGCTGTGCACGCCGTGCTCGTTGGGCTTCAGGAGGCCGTATGCCGTACATCGAAACCGAGATCCACACAGTCGTAAAGCGGTTGGTTGCCATGGGCTATGCGGCGCTCACGGTGCGCGAGCAGCGCATCGTGGATGCACTGTCGGCCGTGTGCTGATGCCTGAGGCGCATGCCAGGGGGCTGCGAGCCCCCCGGCGGCATCAGAACGACACCCGCATCCCCACCGTGATGTTGCGCCCCATGAGCGGCGCGGCGTTCTTGATGAACGAGGTGTGGGCGTAGGCCAGCCGGTCGGTCAGGTTGGTGCCCTTCACGTAGAACTGCCACGGCGTGCCGCCCGCAAAGCGGCTGCTGTAGGTCACGCCCAAGTTGAGCATGCCGTAGCCAGGCGTGGCGGTTTCGAAGTCGGCGATACGGTCCTGGCGGGCTGTCTGCACCCACTCGACCTGGCCGTCCCAGGCCTGCCAACTCGCATCCAGGCGCAGTCCCGCGCGGGCTGCCGGGATGCGCGGCAGGTAGCCGCCGGTGTCGAGTTTGGCGCGCACCATGTCGCCGAACAGCGTGATGCCGAGGTTGCGCGTGAGGCGCTGGCGCACCTGGGCCTCCAGGCCCGTGAAGGTGGCGTCGGCCTGGCTGTACTGCAGCAGCTGCAGCCCGTCGAGCTCGTCGAGCGTGCGGCCGTAGATGTAGTCCTTCACGCGGTTGCGGTACACGCTCACGCCGAAGGTGGTTTCGCCCGTGGTCTTGCGCAGCCCCAGGTCGATGGATTGCGCAGTTTCGGGCTTGAGGTTGGGGTTGCCGCGCTCGTAGGTGCTCGTGGCCATGTGCAGGCCGTTGGCGTACAGCTCTTCGGCTGTGGGCATGCGGCGCGCATGGGTCAGCGAGCTGGAGAGCTGGTAGCCCGGCGTGAACTTCCATACCGCGCTCAGCGAAGCCGAGGTACCGTTGTGGCTGCTCGACAGGCCCGAGGTGAGCGCATCCACGGTCTGGTGCTCGTGGCGCAGCGCGGCAGCGAAGCGCCATTGCTGCCACTGGTATTCCTCCAGCAGGAAGAGGCCCGCGCGGCGCGTGTCGGTGGGCTGCACGTAGGCTTCCTCCCCCTCCGCACTGAACTTGCGCTGCGTGGCCTGCACGCCGAACACGCCCCGCCAGCCCGCGATGGGCTCGTGCTGCAGTTCCACGCGCACATCATGCGCCTTGTTGCGGAAGGTGGTGGAGATGGCGCCGTCCTCGATCTCGTCGTGCTTGTAGTCGGTCACACCCGCGCGCAGGCGCAGGGCCGAGATGCCCGCGAAAGGGTTGCGCAGCTCGCCGCGCACATCCCAACGCTCGCTGCGCATGTCCACCACGGGCACGTCGCCCGGAGCGGGCGTGCTGCCGTCGCCGTGGTCGTGCCCATCGCCGCCGCAGTGCAGGTGGTCGCCATGGGTGTGGCAGCCGTCGAAGCTGTGGTTGTGCCCCGGCAGGCCGTATTTGGCCGTCTGGCGCGTGTAGGCCAGGCCCAGGTAGCCCTGGTCGCCGATCCACGACAGGCCCAGGCTCCCCGCGTCGGTGCGGTTGAAGCTGCCGGGCACCTTGCCGCCGCCGCCCCAGCCGCTGCCGACGCGGTAGTCGCCCGCGTCGCGCGCCAGGCCCTCCACGTGCACGGCGAGGTTGCCCGCGCCGCCCGTGAGCTGGAAGGCGCCGGTCTTCTCGTTCGCGCCGGTGCCTGCCCGCACTTCGGCGCTGCCCTCGTAGCCCTTTTGCGGAACGGCCGTGGGGATCTTGTCGTCCAGCACATTGACCACGCCGCCGATGGCGCCGCCGCCGTGGATGAGCGCCGAGGGGCCGCGCAGCACCTCGATCTGGCGCGCGAGCAGCGGTTCGGACACCACGGCATGGTCGGGGCTCACGGTGGAGGCATCCTGCACCTCGGAGCCGTCGGAGAGCACCTGCACGCGCGGGCCGTCCATGCCGCGGATCACGGGGCGGCTCGCGCCCGCACCAAAGTGGGTGGACTGGATGCCGGGTTCGCTGTTCAGCGTCTCACCCAGCGTGCCCTCGCGGCGGCGCACGAGTTCATCGCCTTCGAGCACGCTCACGGGCGTGGCCATGTCGTCGCTGCCCAGTTGCAGGCCGCTGGCCGAGACGGTGACCTCGGACAGCGTGCCGGTTGCCTGCTGGGCGTGCGCCTCCTGGCCCAGGGTGATGATGAGCAGGGCCACGGCCAGGGCGGCGGCGGTCTGGCCTGTAGAAGGGTTCAAAAGATGGTTCATGGAGAGAGATTCCGTGTGTTGCGGCGCATGCGCGGCGCGCCCTGGCCTGCTGAAAAGGCTCAGGGGAAAATATGTCTCTGGCGACCCATTGGCGGGCGCCAGCAGCTATGAAATAGGGAGTAAACGCAGCGTCAGGCGACGGGCGGAGCGCGGGCGTGGAACGGCAGTGCGGCGCGCGGCAGTAGCGGCTGGGCGGCTGGCGCCGGCGGGCATGCCGGGGTGGGCGCGGCGGCCAGCGCAGGCCATTCCGCGACAGGGGCGCCGCCTTGCGCAAGCTGGTCCAGCAGCTGGCAGTCGGCCGGGCTGTGGCCCGCGAACAGGGCACCCAGGCCATGCGAGTGCGCAGCGGCCGCCGACACCCCCAGCGCCGCAGGCAGGTGCAGAACCCGGTGCATGCGCCCCAGGGCGGGCGCCAGCGCAAGGGCCAGCACCAGCCACAGGGCCCCGAGGCGGCGGGCCAGGAGGTTGCGCGGAGGGTTCGGGGCGAAATGTCGGAGCATGGCGGGCACGGCGCCGTGCAGGCGCCGAGGGGGCCAAAGCTTAAACCAGTTTGATGGCAGCGCGGTTCAATCCGGCTTGAGGTACCGCGCGAAGGTCTTCCGGAACTTCTGCACCTTGGGGCCCACCACGAAGGCACAGTAGCCTTGGTTCGGGTGCTGCAGGAAGTAGTCCTGATGGTAATCCTCGGCGGGCCAATAGGACGTGAGCGGCTGCACCTCGGTGACCACCGGGGTGCCATAGTGGCCGCCCTGCTCCAACTCGCGCAGCACCTCGCGCGCCACAGCCTCATGCGCAGGGTTTGAGTAATAGATGCCGCTGCGGTACTGCGGGCCTACGTCGTTGCCCTGGCGGTTCAGCGTCGTGGGATCGTGCGTGGCGAAGAAAATCTCCAAGATCTCGCGCACACCGATCTGGGCGGGGTCGAAAATCACACGCACGACCTCGGCGTGGCCTGTGTCGCCGCCGCAGACCTGCTCGTAGCTGGGGTTCGGCACATGGCCGTTCGCATAGCCGCTTTCCACATCGGTAACACCGCGCACACGGTCGAAAATGGCTTCGGTGCACCAAAAGCAGCCGCCGCCCAGGGTGATGGTTTCAGAGGCCATGGTGTCGCACTCCTTCGTTCGGGATTCGGATAGGCATGATGGCGCAGCCTACCTGCTTTTGCCCTTATGCCCCCGGTGCCGCCCAACTATTGACGCTGGCATGCGGGGCAGGCTACATTACTAACCAGTCAGTCATTAAACGTGCCCACGACCACCCTCCCCCCTTCGCCGCCCGAACCCGGCAAGCGCAGCCGCCGCAAGGAGGCCCGCCCCGGCGAGCTGCTCGACGCCGCGCTGGACCTGTTCGTCGAGAAGGGATTCGCCGCCACGCGGGTCGAAGAGGTGGCTGCCCGCGCGGGCGTATCCAAGGGCACGCTGTTCCTCTATTTCCCGAGCAAGCTGGAGCTGTTCAAGGCCGTGGTGCGGCAGAACATCGCGGGCCGCTTCGACGAATGGAAACTCGAGCTGCAAACCTTCGAGGGCAGCTCCAGCGAGCTGCTGCGCTACTGCTTCACCGTGTGGTGGGAGCGCATCGGCTCCACCAAGGCATCGGGCATCACCAAGCTGATCCTCAGCGAAGCGGGCAACTTCCCCGAAATTGCGAGCTTTTACCGCCAGGAGGTGATCGAGGTCGGGCAGGACCTGATCCGGCGCATCCTGCAGCGCGGCATGGACAGCGGCGAATTCCGCGCACTGGACCCCGACTACGCGATCTACCTCGTTCTCGCTCCCATGATCTTCCTCATGATGTGGCGGCACTCCATCGGCATGTGCGTGCCCGACGAACTCGGGCTGTCGCCCGAGGAATACATCCGCCTGCAGGTCGACAACATCCTCCTCGGGCTGTGCACGCGCGCACAGCCGCCCTCATCTCCTACCCCCTGACGTTCCCATGAAACGCTGGATTCCCTGGGTGGCCGCGGCCATCGTGATCGTGGTGCTCGGCAGCGGCGTTCTGCGCGCCGTGGCGGCGCGCAAGGCGCAGCAGCAGGCGCTGGCCGAATCTGCAGGGCAGCGGGCCGAGGCGGTGCTCACGCTGCAACCCTCGGAGCTGCTCGCGGTGCGCCGCCAGGTGCTCACGCTGGGCCTGCCCGTGTCCGGCACGCTGCGCGCCCTGCATTCGGCCAGCGTGAAGGCCCGCGTGGCCGGCGAGCTGCAGGACCTCACGGTGCGCGAGGGCGACAGCGTGCGCGCGGGCCAGGTGGTGGCGCGCATCGACGCCACCGAGACCGCCGCCCGCTTGCGGCAGGCGCAGCAGCAGGCCGACGCCGCCAAGGCCCAGGTGGACATCAGCCAGCGGCAGTTCAATAACAACCGCGCACTCGTGGACCAAGGCTTCATCTCCACCACAGCGCTCGAAACCTCGCAGGCCAGCCTGCAGTCGGCCCAGGCCAGCTACCAGGCGGCGACGGCCGCCGCCGACGTGGCGCGCAAGGCCCTGGAAGACACCGTGCTGCGAAGCCCTATCAGTGGCCAGGTGGCGCAACGCCTGGCGCAAAACGGCGAACGCGTGGGTGTGGACCTGCGTGTGCTCGACATCGTCGATCTCTCGCGCCTGGAACTTGAAGCCCTGGTTGCGCCCGCCGACGCCGCCCAGGTTCGCGTCGGCCAGCAGGCACGCCTGCAGCTGGAGGGAAGCCCTCTGCCGGTGACAGCCACCGTGGTGCGCATCAACCCCAGCGCCCAATCGGGCAGCCGCGCCGTGCCGGTGTACCTGGAAATCGACACGGCCAGCGCGGGCCCCGCGCGGCCGCTGCTGCGCCAGGGCCTGTTCGTGCAGGGTACGCTCGAAACCGGCCGCGCCGAGCCGCTGGCCCTGCCGCTCGATGCCGTGCGCACCGATAAGCCGCAACCCTACGTGCAGGTGGTGGACAACGACCGCATCGTCCACCGCAGTGTGCAGACGGGTGCCCGCGCCCAGGTGGACGGCGCCACCCTGGTCGCCGTCGACGGCCTGCCCGAGGGCACGCTCGTCGTGGCTGGTGCGTTGGGTCCGCTGCGCGAGGGCACGGCGGTGCGCCGCGCGCCAGTTCCTGCCGCCGGCAACGCCACGGCCCGCTGAACCCGAGTCGCCGCCATGTGGTTCACTAAAGTCAGCTTGCGCAATCCGGTGTTCGCCACCATGGTGATGCTCGCCTTCGTGGTGCTGGGCCTGTTTTCATACCAGCGCCTCAAGGTGGACCAGTTCCCCGACATCGACTTCCCCGTGGTCGTGGTCACGGTGGACTACCCCGGTGCCTCGCCCGAGATCGTGGAGAGCGAGGTCACCAAAAAGATCGAGGAAGCCGTCAACTCGATCGCGGGCATCAACGCGCTCACTTCGCGCAGCTACGAGGGCACCTCGGTCGTCATCATCGAGTTCCAGCTGCATATCGACGGCCGCAAGGCCGCCGAGGACGTGCGCGAGAAGGTCGCCACGGTGCGCCCCAACCTGCGCACCGAGGTCAAGGAACCGCGCGTGCTGCGCTTCGACCCCGCGAGCCGCGCCGTGTGGTCGCTGGCCGTGCTGCCCGAGCCGGGAGCGGACCAGGCTACCAGCGCCGTCGAGCTCACCACCTGGGCTGAGCAGGTGCTCAAGAAGCGGCTGGAAAACGTGCGCGGCGTGGGCGCCGTGAACCTCGTGGGCGCCACCCGGCGCGAAATCAACGTCTACCTCAACCCCCAGGCGCTCGAGGCGTTCGGCGTCACGCCCGACCAGGTCGCTGCCGCCGTGCGCAACGAGAACCAGGACCTGCCGCTGGGCGCGATCCGCTCGCTTGCACAGGAGCGCGTGGTGCAGATCGACGCCCGCATGGAGCGGCCCGAGGATTTCGGCAGGATCATCGTCACCCGCAAGAACGGCGCTCCTGTGCGCGTGGACCAGCTCGCGCGCGTACAGGACGGCGCGCAGGAACTCGACAGCCTCGCGCTCTACAACGGCGCGCGCACGCTGCTGCTCACGGTGCAGAAGTCGCAGGGCGAGAACACCATCGAGGTCGTGGACGGCCTGAACAAAACCATCGCCGAGATGCAGGGCCAGTTGCCGCCGGGTGTTCGGCTGGAGCCCATCGGCGACAGCTCGCGCCCCATCCGCGTGGCGGTGGACAACGTGCGCCAGACGCTCATCGAGGGCGCCGTGCTCACCGTGCTCATCGTCTTCCTGTTCCTGAACTCGTGGCGCTCCACGGTGATCACGGGCCTCACGCTGCCCATCGCGCTCATTGGCACCTTCCTGTTCATGTACTGGTTCGGCTTCTCCGTGAACATGATCACGCTGATGGCGCTCTCCCTGTGCGTGGGCCTGCTCATCGACGATGCCATCGTGGTGCGCGAGAACATCGTTCGCCACGTGCAGATGGGCAAAGGCGCCTACCAGGCCGCGATGGAAGGCACGCAGGAGATCGGCCTCGCCGTGCTGGCCACCACGCTCTCCATCGTGGCGGTGTTCCTGCCCATCGGTTTCATGGGCGGCATCATCGGCAAGTTTTTCCACGAGTTCGGCATCACCATCGTGGCGGCGGTGATGATCTCGATGTTCGTGAGCTTCACGCTCGACCCCATGCTGTCGAGCGTGTGGCACGACCCGAGCATCCATGCCCATGGCCAGCCGGGTGGCACGCCCGCCACGCTGTACGACAAGACCGTGGGACGCATCACGGGCTGGTTCGACCGGGCGACCGACCAACTGGCCGAGGTGTACCAGCACATCCTGCGCTGGTCGCTGGCGCACAAGCTCGCCACGCTGGCGCTTGCCGTGGCGGTTTTCGTGGGCAGCGTGTTCATGGTGCCGCTGTTGGGCACGGAGTTCGTGCCCAAGGCCGACTACTCGGAAACCACCATCAATTTCTACACCCCCGTGGGCTCGTCGCTGGAGACGACCGAGGCCAAGGCGCGGCAGGTGGAGGCCATCGTGCGCGAGTTCCCCGAGGTGCGCTACACGCTCACCACCATCAACACGGGCAACGCGCAGGGCAAGATGTACGCCAGCATCTACGTGCGCCTGGTGGACCGCAAGGCCCGCGTCCGCAATGTGGACGCCATGTCGGGTGTGCTGCGCGAGCGCCTGCGCGAGGTGGCGGGCATCACCGTCACGCATGTGGGCCTGCTCGACCCCGTGGGCGGGCAAAAGCAGATCGAGTTCTCGATCCAGGGCCCCGATCTGCAGGAACTCGAGCGCCTCACCAAGCTCGTGAGCGAAAAACTGCGCGTTATTCCGGGCCTCGTGGACCTGGATTCGAGTCTCAAGCCCGACAAGCCCGTGATTGCCGTGGACGTGCGGCGCGACTTGGCCTCGGACCTGGGCCTTTCCGTGGGCGCCATGGCCGCTTCGCTGCGCACCCTGGTGGCGGGCCAGACCGTGGGCAACTGGCGCGCGGCCGACGACCAGACCTACGACGTCAACGTGCGCCTCGCTCCCGAGTCGCGCGACACGCCGCAGGACCTCGAACGCCTGCCATTCGCCCTGCCTGTTGCGCTGGCGAACACGGGCGCCGATGGCGGCACGCGTATCGTGCGCCTGAACCAGGTGGCCAGCGTGCGCGAGACCACGGGCCCCAACCAGATCAACCGGCGCGACCTCGCGCGCGAAGTGGCTGTGAACGCCAACGTCTACCAGCGCTCGGCCGGCGAAGTGTCGGCGGACATCCGCCGCGCGCTCGACACGGTGGCCTTTCCGCCCG
Organism: Acidovorax sp.; assembly: GCA_030150585.1. Taxonomy (GTDB): domain Bacteria; phylum Pseudomonadota; class Gammaproteobacteria; order Burkholderiales; family Burkholderiaceae_C; genus JASLFM01. The sequence continues at coordinate 11,610 of JASLFM010000194.1, read as the reverse complement.
GCTACCGCTACCAGTTCAGCGGTTCCACCAAGAACATGGCCGAGTCGTTCGGCTACGCGGTGTCCGCGCTGGCGCTGGCCATCGTGTTCATCTACATGATCCTCGCGAGCCAGTTCAAGAGCTTCCTGCAGCCGCTCGCACTCATGACCGCCCTGCCGCTCACGCTCATCGGCGTGGTGCTCGCGCTCATGATGTTCGGCTCCACGCTGTCGATGTTCTCCATCATCGGCATCGTCATGCTCATGGGCTTGGTGACCAAGAATGCCATCCTGCTCGTGGACTTCGCGATCCGCGCGCGCGAGGAGCATGTGGACGACGAAGGTCGCTCCCTACCCGGCCTGCCGCGCGAGCAGGCCCTGCTGCTAGCCGCGCGCGTGCGCCTGCGCCCCATCCTCATGACCACGCTGGCCATGATCTTCGGCATGGTGCCGCTCGCCTTTGCGCTCAGCGAGGGCTCGGAGCAGCGCGCCCCCATGGGCCAGGCCGTGATCGGCGGCGTCATCACCTCGTCGCTGCTCACGCTGGTGGTCGTTCCCGTGGTGTATTGCTACATGGACGATCTGGCGCGCTGGGCCCGCAGGCGCTTCGGGAGCGAGGCCGCGCCCCGTAAAATAGAAGGTTTGTCCTGACAGCCCTTCCCCGGAGTACCCCATGAACATGCCTTTGAACACCTCCGCCAACACCAGCGACCCCGTCGCGCAGGCCCGCTTCAACATGATCGAGCAGCAGATCCGTCCCTGGGATGTGCTGGACGGCGATGTGCTGGAGCTGCTGAGCGTGGTGCGCCGCGAGGAATTCGTACCCGCCGCCTACCGCGGCATGGCGTTCATGGACATGGAAATCCCGCTGCTGGGCAATGCCGACGACGCGCTGCGCCAGGGCCACTGCATGCTGGCGCCACGCGTCGAGGCGCGCCTGCTGCAGGACCTGCAGGTGCAGCCCACCGACCGCGTGCTGGAAATCGGCGCCGGCTCGGGATACATGGCCGCCCTGCTCGCGCACCGCGCCGAGCGCGTGGTGTCGCTGGAGATCGAGCCCGCCCTGGCCCAGATGGCGCGCGAGAACCTGCGCCACGCGGGCATCCAGAATGCCGAGGTGCGCCAGGGCGACGGCGCCAAGGACGCCATTCCGGACGGCCCGTTCGACGTGATCCTGCTCAGCGGCTCGGTGGCTGAAGTGCCCCAGGCCCTGCTTGCGCTGCTGCGCGAAGGCGGCCGCCTGGCAGCCATCGTGGGCCAGGAGCCCGTGATGCGCGCCACCTTCGTGCGCCGCTCGGGCGATCGCTTCGAGACCACGCAGCCCTGGGACACGGTTGCCGCGCGCCTTGTGAATTTCCCCGAGCCCTCGCGCTTCACGTTCTGAGCCTGTTCTGTCAGGAAAACCGCATGATCGCCCACGTCCGCCCCGCCCAAATGACCGAATGGCTGGTCCAAGCCCAGGCCCACGGTACTCCGCTGGTGCTGGACGTGCGCGAACCCTGGGAGCTGCAGACTGCCAGCGTGCGCGCCGAGGGCTTCGAACTGCTCGCCATCCCCATGGGCGAGCTCCCTTCGCGGCTGGAGACGCTCGACAAGCACCGCCCCATCGCCTGCCTGTGCCACCACGGCGCACGCAGCCTGCGTGTGGCGGCGTTCCTCGAGCACCACGGCTTCGAGCAGGTGGCCAACGTCACGGGCGGCATCGACGCGTGGTCGCACGAGCGCGACCCGGCGGTGCCCCGCTACTGACCCTCCCATGCGCAGATTTTCCTGAAGGACTTTCATGACCCTGTTCCGGCACCTCCCCCTCACGTTGGCCCTGGGCGTCGCCCTGGCGGGCATGGCCACCGGCGCACATGCGCAAAGCCTCGTGGCGTTGGTGGACCAGGCCCGCGGCTACGACGCCGCGTGGCAATCCGCCAAGTACCAGTACGACGCGGCTGTGAGCCGTGCCGAACAGGCACGCGCGGGCCTGTTGCCCAGCGTGGGGCTCGCAGCCGGGGTGTCGACGGCCCGCACCGAGGTGACGCGCCCCGACATCAACATCACCACGCCCAACCAGAACGTCACGCTGTCGGCCGCGCAGCCCTTGTACCGGCCAGCCAACCGCATCGGCTATGAGCAGGGACAGCGCAACATCGACGTGGCCCAGGCCCAACTCGACGCCGCCACGCAGGACCTGCTGGTGCGCGTGAGCCAGGCCTACTTCGACGTGCTGGCCGCGCAGGACACGCTGACCTTCGTGCGCGCCCAGAAGGCCGCCGTGGCAGAGCAGCTCGCCGCCGCCAAGCGCAACTTCGAGGTCGGCACCTCCACCATCACCGACACGCGCGAAGCCCAGGCCCGCTACGACCTCGTGATCGCCCAGGAGATCGCGGCCGAGAATGACCTGCACGTCAAGCGCCTCGCGCTGGACCAGCTCGTGGGCCGCACCGGCACCCAGCCGCTGCCGCTGGCGCAGCCCGTGCAACTGCCCGATGTGGCGCCCGATGACGTCACGGCCTGGGTGCAGAAGTCGCAGGACCAGCAGCCACTGGTGCGCCAAGCCCTCGTCGCGCTCGACATCGCCCAGCTCGAAACCCAGAAGGCCCGCACCGGCCACCTGCCTACGGTGGACCTTCAGGCCGGCTACGTGGTCAACCACAATCCCAACGGAACCACGACGGCGCAGCGCCTGAACCAGCGCAGCACCGTGGCCAGCGTGGGCGTGGCGCTCAACATGCCGCTTTTCGCCGGCTTCGCCGTGCAGAACCGCATCAAGGAAACGCTGGCGCTGGAGGACAAGGCACGCGCCGACCTCGAAGCCGCGCGCCGCACGATCGCGCAGAACACGCGCGCGGCGTTTTTCGGCGTGCAATCGGGCCAAAGCCAGGTCAAGGCCCTGGAGGCGGCTGAGAGCTCGAGCCAGAGCGCGCTCGATGCGAACAAGCTCGGCTACCAGGTGGGCGTGCGCATCAACATCGACGTGCTCAACGCACAAAGCCAGCTCTACCAGACCAAGCGCGACCTGGCCGTGGCCCGCTACAACGTGCTGCTGGGCGCACTGCGCCTGCGCCAGGCGTCCGGCACGCTCGCGCAGGACGACATCCAGGCCATCGACGCTCTGCTGGCCAGGTAAAAAAATGGGCGCCTCCGCCAGGAGCCGCCCCAAAATTTCACCCGATTCACGCGGCACAGGGCCCACGGGCCCTGTGCCAGCACGGCGTCAAAAGCTCGTGCGCAGGCCCACCGTCCACAGGCCGCCTTTGGCATTGCCCGAAAGCTTGCCGAAGTAGTCGTAATCGGCCGTCAGTGCCAAGTTGCGCGCCAGGCTGTACTCCACACCCAGGCCCACCATCAGGCTGCGCTTGCTGCCGATGGGGTTGGTGCCGGCCGCCAGCATGTTCGTGCCCGACACGTGCCCGAAGGCAAGGCCCGCCCGCCCGTTGAGCGCGAACGACTCGGACACCGGAAGACGCCCGGTGACCGCGCCGTAGAACGCGCGGCCCGTTCCGTTTTGCTCAACCTCCGCGCCGCCCAGGCGCACGCGCTCGCTGAACTTTCCCAGGCGGGCATATCCCCCTTCGACGCCGAAGTTCTCATTGAAGCGCCAGCCGCCGTAGAGCTTGAAGCCCGTGCCGGTGGTGTCCTTGCCGGTGACCGGGCCGCCCGGGTCCGCCAAGCTGTAGCGGGAGCCGCCTACGGCGCCCCCCACGTAGAAGCCCGTGTGGAGCGCGGGTTCGGCGGCATGGGCGCTGCCCAGGGCCAATGCGGCCAGGCAGGCCGCAGCGATGTGTATGTGCATGACAAATGTCCAGTTCAAGGGTTGTAAAAGCGGCCGAATCGGCCACGCAACGCAGTGTGTCGGCCGCACCTGAACCGAGGCTGGGAATTGGATGAAGAGAGGCTGAAGGCCGCACGCCTCCTGTCGCGGATACTGCGTGCCAGCAACGAATGGGCGCGGAGGACGGGTATGAAGCTGCTGCTGGTGGAAGACGATCTGGACCTGGGCAATGGGGTGCGCATCGCCCTGGCCGACCAGGACCTGGAGGTGGTGTGGGTTCGGCGGCTGGACGATGCCATGCGAGCGCTCGACACCGGCCTGTTCGACATGGTGCTGCTTGACCTGGGCCTGCCCGATGGCGAAGGGCTGGACCTTCTGCTGAGCCTGCGCCGAAGCCGCCAGCGTCTGCCCGTGCTGATCCTGAGCGCGCGCGACGGCCTGCAGGACCGCCTGCAAGGCCTGGACGACGGCGCCGACGACTACCTGGTCAAGCCCTTTGCGCTGGCCGAGCTGCTCTCGCGCGTGCGGGCCCTGGCGCGGCGCAGCTATGGCTTCGACGACGGCATGCTTGCGCTGCGCGGCCTGGCATTGCATGAGCCCACACGGCGCGCGAGCGTCGAAGGCCGAGCGGTGGAGCTTTCGCGTTGCGAGTTCGACCTGCTCGCGCTGCTGCTCAAGCGTGTCGACCGCGTGGTCACGCGCCGGCTGCTGGAGGAGCAGGTGCTGCCCGGCGGGCCCGACAACGGCAGCAACGCGCTGGAGGTGCATGTATCCAACCTGCGCCGCAAGATCGGCCCGGGCTACATCCGCACCGTGCGCGGCATTGGCTATGTCATCGACGCCCAGCCCGGCGCCGATGCGAGGGGGCGCTGATGTCCGCCCGGCCCTTGCGCCGCCTGGGCATGTGGCTGCAGCGCCGCATGCGGCCGTCGCTGGGCCGCCGGCTGCTGCTTGCGCAGATGGCGGTGCTCACATCGCTGTGGACCCTCTTCGTCTTCGGGCTGATCTACGCTGCCCATGCGGACAACGAGCTGCTCACCAGCGACCCCGTGTTCGATCTCGCCCTCTCGATCGCCGACAACCTGGCCGACCTGCCAGAACGCCAGCAGGAAAGCCTGCAAGCCTTCAACAACGCGTTGAACAAGGAGTACGGCGACGGCGTCGAGGACGGGCGCTTCTCGCCCGTCGTGCTCGTATGGCAGCGCGGCGAGCTCATCTACCGCTCCGCCCCTACCGTTCCCGCCATGCACAACACGCAGCTGGGCAAGGTGGAGGATATCGAAGTGGATGGCAAGACCTGGCGCCTGCGCACCAGGCAGTCCCAGCACAGCGACACCCAGGTCGCGATCGCGCTGCCCGACCTGAAGGAATTGCTCATCACCTTCCACTCGCGCGGCTACTACCTGCTGCCGCTGCTCATCAGCCTGCCCTTCCTCGCGTTCCCCGCGTGGTGGTCGGTGCGCGTGGCGCTGCGCCCCTGGCGGCGCGTGAGCGAGGAAATCGCGGTGCGCGGCCCGGGCGATCTCGCTCCGCTGAGCTACCAGCCGCGGCACGCGGAGCTCAGGCCCTTCGTGCAGGGCATCAACATGCTGCTGCAGCGCGTGCGCGACAGCGCGGCACGCGAGCGGGCGCTCATCGCGGATGCCGCGCACGAGCTGCGCACGCCGCTGGCGGCCATGCGCGTCAATGTGGAGGCCCTGCGCCAGCAGACCACCGACGCCCACCAGCGCGAGCTCATGGACAGCCTGCTGCGCAGCAACCAGCGCGCCACGCGCATGGTGTCGCAGCTGCTCCAGCTCATGCGCAGCGATGCGGCCACTGATGCGGAACCCAGCACCCTGCTCTGCCTGAACGACGTGCTGCAGGACCGCCTGGCCGCGCTTGATGGCCTGGCGGCCGCGAGCGGCGTGGAGCTGGAACTTGCGGCGGCCGAACCACTCCATGTTCGTGCCGAGCGCGAAAGCCTCGTGTCGATGATCGACAACCTCGTGGACAACGCCATCAAATACAGCCCGCGCGGCGCCACCGTGCTGGTGCAACTGCGGCGCCACGGCGTGCATGCCGAACTGACCGTGGCCGATGCGGGGCCTGGTATTCCGGCGCACCTGCACGCACGCGTGTTCGACCGCTTCTTCCGCGTGCCCGACCAGGCCCAGAGCGGCAGTGGGCTGGGACTGGCCATCGTGAAGGCGGCCGTGGAACGGCACGCCGGACAGATCGCGCTGGACAGCACTTGCGGCGGCCTGCGGGTGCGCGTAGCACTGCCCCTGGCCGATGCACCGACTTCTTGAATACGAATACGCAATCTGGAGAAACACCATGCGCCTCCCTACGCTCCTGGCCCCTGCGGCCATCGCAGTCACCCTGGCAGTCGCCCCTGCCCACGCGCAGCAGGCCCAGGACATCGCCCAGGCCCAGCAAGCCGCAGAGCATTGGCTGCAGCAAGCCGATGAAGGCCAGTACGGGGCGGCCTGGACCGCCAGCGCACCGTTGCTGCGCGCGGCCGTCGATCAGGCGCAGTGGAAGTCCACCATGGAAGCCGTGCGCACGCCGCTGGGCGCCGTGAAGCAGCGAACGCGCCGCAGTGCCACCTTCATGCGGCAGATGCCGGGGGCTCCTGACGGCGAGTACGTGGTAATCCAGTACGACACCGTGTTCGAGAACAAGGCCAAGTCGGTCGAGACCATCACGCCCATGCGCGACAAGGAGGGCGTCTGGCGGGTGTCGGGCTACTTCATTCAGTGACGCCCATCTCCCGTCCGTGAAAAAAGAGCGGGCCAAAGCCCGCTTTGTTCCCTGTGGGGAGCGGCCTGGGCTACTCCGAGATCACCTGGCGCGCCCCGACGGCCTGGGCGTCGATCTGCGCCCGTGTGAAGGGCAGCTCGACCCAATCCCGCTTGGAAAACCTCTCCGTCTGGTCCGCATAGTGAGGAGAGTCTGGATTGGTGGACTGGGAATAGGCCAGCAGGGCCCGGGCCCGCGGCCCCTCGGCGGTGAAGCCCACGGCCTGCAGGTAGCTTGTGCCAAACAGGACTTCGCGCCGGCCCTGGCCCTCGGTGCTGCGGCTGAGCACCATGTTGTAGATACCCAGCGCCTCGTCGCCGCCCGGCACGGGAATGCGCCGCGTGCCACGCGTAACCCCCTGGATGTCGCCCCAGCGTTGCCCGGGCTTCCAGCCGCTCGCGGCGACACTGGCCACGGCCTTCTCGAGGGCCGCACGCACCTGGGCCGCCACGTGCGGCAGCTCCACGCGCAAACCGCGCGGGGTGTGCACCGGATCGCTCGGGTCAAAGGGCACGCGCCAGACCTCGGGCTCCGCAGCCAGGAAGTCAAGCGCGAACGCCTCCAGGTAGCCGTAGCCGATGCCCGCGCCAAGCCCGGCCGTGCGGTCCCAGGCTGCCAGCGCGGCGCAGGCCTGCACCAGCGCAGCGCTGGGGCTGCCGCCTGCCTGCGCTCCGCCTGGACACAGCGTGAGCAGATCGTCCAGTACCAGGCCCGCGAGGTGCACCCGGTTATCGAGCACCATGTCCTGCAGTTGATCAAGTGCTATGCGGCGTGTGGGTTTGCCGTTTTGGCGCTGCAGCGACTGCTCAAGCCACTCCAGGCCTTGTCGTGTGCGCAGGCCTTGCGCAGTGCCCGGCACGCTGGCCACAGGCGGGAAGCCCGTGAGCGGCGCCGCCGGATTGGTGAGCCAGGCGCTGTCATTGGAGTTCTGCACATAGTCACGGCGCTCGAGCAGCGGCAGCGATGGGCCCGCGATGATGCCGGGCTGGGGCGCAGACGGATCGCTCAGCCATTGGCAGCGCGCCGTGTTGCCGCGCAGCACTGGCGCGGGCGCGCCGGCGAAGGCATCGGCCTGGTCCGGGCGGCAGGCGTCCATCTGGGCCTGCGAGAGATGGGGCGTGGGCGTGGCACTCATGAACACGGTGCGGCCCTCCGCATCGGCCGCGATGGTGTTGTTCCACGGGTTGCCCACGATGCGCAGCACCGAGGCTTTCATCTCGTCGAGTGAGCTGGCGCGGTTCATCGCGAGCCACTGGTCGGCCAGCCGGTGGTTGTCGGAGTTGGTGTCGCGCACGGCGTAGGCGTACTGCCGGTCCCATGGCAAGGCCTTGCCCAGGGCCAGCACGGCGCCGAACTCGGACCCATAGACGTCGCGGGAACGCATCTCCAGGCGCCCGTCGGCGCGGCGCACCTCGATGCGCAAGGTTTTGCGCTCCATGGCCCGGCTCTGCCCGTCGAGCAGGTAGCGCGTGGGGTCCTTCGGGTCAAGCCGCAGCTGATAGAACGTCAGGCGCGCGGCCGTGTTGGTGGTGTGCGTCCAGGCGAATTGGCGCGTGAAGCCGATACCCACCACGGGCAGGCCCGGCAAGGTCGCTCCCATCACGTCCATGCGCCCAGGAATCGTGACATGCAGCTGGTACATGCGCAGTGCACCAAACCAAGGGAAATGCGGGTTGCCCAGGACCATGCCGCGCCCGTTGTCGGTGGCATCGCTGCCCAGGGCAATGCCATTGCTGCCCGTGCGCGGCGCGGCGCGCAACACGGCATGCAGCGCGGCAACGGCATGCAGCGCGGCAACGGCCTGTGCGCGGGGCATGGTGGCGGCCGCATTTCCCGCCTTCGGCGGCTCGGCTCCGGCGATGAATGGCGCGAGATCCGACATGCCATTGAGGGCGGCATAGTCGCGCATGAGACGCACCAGGTCCAGCTCATCAATCGCACGGACCCAGGGCTGTGCCCGGCATTCCCCGGGCAGCCGCGCGGCGCCCGTTTCGCGCAGGTAGCGGTTGTAACCTGCGGCAAAGCCCTTGAAGAGGTCCTGCACGGCCGGGCTGTAGGCACGCCAGGCATCGCGCAGGCGTCCATCCTCGTTGTGCAGGCGATAGAAAAAATCCGAGCTCACGTTGGACGGCAGGCTACCCGCGTCGGCGCCGGGCTGCACGCCCTCACCGAAAAAGCGCGCGCGCTCGCCACGCACCGTGGTGAAGTGCTCGGCCAGCAGACAGAAGTTGTCCTGCGCGTAGGCATAGCCCACGCCATAGCCCAGGCCTCTTTCGTTGGCGGCCTCGATGTGCGGAATGCCATGGGCCGTGCGCCGGATCTCGGCCCTGAAGCCTGCGCCAGGGCTGCTGCTGCCACCGCCACCGCACGCGGCCAGCAACGCGGCCGCGCAAGCCACTGCGCCCCAGCGGGGCCGCCGGAAGCCTTGGTGCCCTGCCCAATCGGAGGGTGAAAAGCAATGTTCTGATCGTGATGGGTACATGGTGCATGAAGGGTTGAGTACAGCCACGGCCCCATGCCATGGCATGCGGCCCACCATAGAAATCCCACCTGGGCATGCCGTGAAGGCATGCTGAACAAATGCTGAGGATGCCCCTGCATGGAGCACGGCCCCCTCATTGCGGCATACTGCCGCCTTTGGCTTTCTGCCCGCATGCCGTGGCGCGGTTCAGCCTTGGTTCAGCCGAACGCGCTACGCTCCCCCGCCTATGAAATGGTTCATCCTCCTGCTGTTCATCGCCAGCACGCTGTACGTGCACCTGCGCGGCCGGGTGCGCCACCCCTTCCTGCGCCAGCTCTCGGACCATTCCACCTTCCTGGCACCGCTCAACGCCTTCATGTACCTGTTCTCCAAGGTGCCGCACACGCCGTACCTGCCCACGGAGCAATTTCCCGAGATGCAGGTGCTGCAGCAGAACTGGCCGCAGATCCGCGAAGAGGCCCTGCGCCTGCGCGAGGCGGGCGGCATCAAGGCGTCGAGCCAGCTCAACGACGTGGGCTTCAACTCCTTCTTCAAGAGCGGCTGGAAGCGCTTCTACCTCAAGTGGTATGACGACGCCCACCCCTCGGCCGCCACGCTGTGCCCGCACACCACGGCGCTGGTGCGCTCCATCCCCTCGATCAAGGCCGCCATGTTCGCCGAGCTGCCGCCCGGCAGCCGCCTGGTGCGCCACCGCGACCCGTTCGCTGGCTCGCTGCGCTACCACCTGGGTCTGCAGACGCCCAACAGCGAAGGCTGCTACATCGAGGTGGACGGCCAGCGCTACCACTGGCGCGACGGCGAAGCCGTGGTGTTCGACGAAACCTTCATCCACTACGCCGAGAACACCACGCAGGCCGACCGCGTGATCCTGTTCTGCGACATCGAGCGCCCCCTGCGCTACCGCTGGGCCCAGGCCGTGAACCGCTGGTTCGCGCGCAACCTGCTCGCGGCCGCCGCATCCCCCAACGAGGTGGGCGACCGCACGGGCGGCATCAACCGCGCCTTCCATTACATCTACCAGGTGCGCCTGGTGGGCAAGCGCCTCAAGGCCTGGGACAAGCGGGCCTACTACCTTGTGAAGTGGGCGCTGTTCGGCGGCATCGCGGCGCTGATCTTTCTCACCTAAGCCGAACGCTCGAGCAATCGAGCAACAGCGCGGGCCGTGGCGCCAGCCGCCCCCCGGTGCGCCCTGGCAAAGGCGGCTGCGGTTCCGCGGGCCTGCGCGAGCCGCGGCACATCCTGGGCCAGCGCGCAGGCGCGCTCCATGCCCTCTTCCAGGTTCTGCGCACGCTCGGCCGCACCGGCCGCGCAGGCCAGCTCGGCCGCTTCGGCGAAATTGAAGGTGTGCGGCCCCAGCACCACGGGGCAGCTGCAGGCGGCGGCTTCGATGAGGTTCTGCCCGCCCAGCGGCGCAAAGCTGCCGCCCAGCAGCGCCACATCGGCCAGGCCGTAATACAGCGCCATCTCTCCGAGCGAATCACCCAGCCACACGTCCGCATCGACATCGGGCGCCAACGCCCAGGTGCTGCGGCGCGACACCGTGAGGCCCGCGGCGAGCAGCAGGCGGTGCACCTCATCGAAGCGCTGCGGATGGCGCGGCACGACGAGCCAGCGCACCACAGTCGCTTCACTTTCGATAGCTGCATGCGCTTGCTGAATGGGGGCTTGCCGCTGTTTTTGCTTCAAGGCCTCCAGCCACATCGCCTCCTCGCCCTCGCGGCTGCTCGCGAGCATGACCACGGGCCGCGATTGGCCCGCGCGCCAGGCACGGCCGCGCTGTACCAGGGCGCCATCGGGCACAACGTCGAACTTGAGGTTGCCGAAGACGCCCTGTACGGGCGCACCCAGCGCGCGCAGGCGCTCGGCATCGGCCTCGGTTTGCGCCCAAACGGCCGCCAGCGCACGGTAGGCTGGGCGCGCGAGCCAGCCCAGGCGCTGGGCGTTGCGCAGGGAGCGGGCATTCAGCCGTGCATTGGCCAGCACCAGCGGCACCCGCTGCCGCTTGCAGGCAGCGGCGAGGTTGGGCCAGACCTCGGTTTCCATCAGGATGCCGATCGCGGGCCGGAACTGGCGCAGGAAGCGCCGCACCGCGCCCGGCGTATCCCAGGGCTGCCACACTTGCACGTCGCCGGGCTGCAGCAGTTTTTGGCCCTCGGCGCGGCCCGTGGCTGTGCCGTGCGTGAGCAGCAAGCGCATGCCGGGCAACTCGCGCCGCAGCGCGGCCAGCAGGATGGCGGCGGCGCGCGTTTCGCCCAGGGAGACGGCATGGACCCACACGAAGCGCGCCGATGGGTCGGTGCTGCTGTGCGGCACCAGGCTGTCGATCGGAGGCTGATAGTGCCCAAAGCGCTCGCCCACGGCCTTGGCGTAGCCGGGCTCGGCCACGGCACGGCGGCGCAGCTTGCGGCGCAGCAGTGGCTGGGCGGCCCAGGTGAAGGCGGAATAGAGCCAGAGCGCGGGGCGGGCCATCTCAGTCAGCCATAGCGGCGCTGTGCGCCACCCACGCAGTATGAAACTCGCGCACCCCAAGCGCGGGCACCCGTGGAACTGGCTTTGCCAGGCCACCGGGTGCGTCCCCGTCCCGAAAGAGAGGGGGAAGGCGC
>JASLFM010000106.1 GCA_030150585.1 Acidovorax sp. | reverse complement strand
CGGCGGTCTCGGTGTCGGTCATGGCGTCGGGCGGGGCTGCAGCGGCGCGCCTGCGCGCGGCCCGGGGGTCTGGTCGAAGGCGGACTCGGGCATGAACTCCACGGCCACCAGGTCGTTCGGCGGTGCGGCCAGCATGGCGGCCACGTAGTCGGGCCCGTAGCCCACCTGGCCTACGGCGTGCTGCATGGCCACGAGGTAGCGCCGCAGCACCGCTTCGTCCTCCGGCCCGGCGGGGCGCAGCCGGGCGGCCGTGGCCTTGACCTGCAGCGTGCGGTGCGAGGGCGGGTCGCTGAACACCACGGCGATGTGGCCCGTGGCCGCGATGTCGGCGAGCAGCTGGCGCGACTGGCTGGGCCGCAGGTACACGGTGATGTGCCGCCCGTCCGCGCTGATGCGCGAGCCCACGGCACGCATCACGCTGGGGCGCAGTGCGGCGTCGCGCGAGGCCACGATGGCCGACACGCCCTGGTCCACCAGGGCGACGTGCTCGGCGCTCAGCAAGGCCGTCATGACCGGAAGCGTCGGCGCGTGAGCGCGAGCGCCACCCAGAAGGCGATGATGGTGGTCAGCGCCAGCACCAGCCCGTGGCGCAGCGGGTGCGCGGGCCACGCGTCCATGAACAGCGGGCGCACCAGCTCCACGGCATTGGTGAGCGGCAGCCAGTCCGACACGGCGCGCACCACGGGCGGCAGCTGCTCGCGCGGGAAGAACACGCCCGAGAGGAACATCATCGGCGTGAGCACCAGCGTGAAGTAGTAGGTGAAAAAGTCGTAGCCCTTGGCCAGCGCGTTGAAGATCAGCGCGATGCTGGAGAACATGATGCCCACGCACAGCAGCACGGGCCAGGCCACGAGCAGCTTGGGGCTGTGGCTGATGTTCAAGGCCAGCATCACCCCCAGGATGGCCGTGACGGTGAACAGCGCCTTGAACGCGGCCCAGAGCATCTCGGCCAGCAGCACGTTGTCCAGGCTCACGGGCGCGTTCATGATGCCGTCCCAGGTCTTCTGCACATGCATGCGCGAGAAGGCCGAGTACAGCGCCTCGAAGCTCGCGGCGTTCATCGCGCTCATGCAGATCGAGCCGCTGGCAAGGAACAGGATGTAGGGCACGGTCTGGCCGCCGACATGGATCCGACCCACCAGGGCGCCCATGCCGTAGCCGAAGGCCACCAGCCACATCAGCGGCTCGGCGATGTTGCCGACCAGGCTGGGGATGGCGAGTTTGCGCCACACCAGCAGGTTGCGCAGGAACACGGGCCACCAGCGCGGCGAGAGGTCGGGCGGGCGCCAGATCGAAGGGGCGTTCATATCAGCCATCTTCCCGTATCTGGCGGCCCGTGAGCTTGAGGAACAGGTCCTCCAGGTTCGCGGGCCGGTGCAGGGTGCGCAGGTGCGCGTGCGCGGCCAGGGCCTGCAGCAGCGGCCTTGCGTCCTGCGTGTAGAAGAACACGGTCTCGCCACTGACCTCCACGCGCTGCGCGAAGGGCCGCAGCGGGGCGTCTTGAGCCAGGGCCAGGGCGCCATTGCCGTAGGCCTCAACCACCTCGCGTTCCAGGTGCTCGGCAATCAATTCGCGCGGGCGGCCTTCGGCGATCTTGCGGCCGTGGTCGAGCACGAGCAGGCGCGAGCACAGGCGCTCGGCCTCGTCCATGAAATGGGTGGTGAGCAGGATGGATGTGCCCTGCTGGAGCAGCAACTGCAGCCGCTCCCACATCAGGTGGCGCGCCTGCGGGTCCAGGCCCGTGGTGGGCTCGTCGAGCAGCAAGAGGCGCGGCTCGTTGACCAGCGCGCGCGCCAGCGACAGCCGCCGCCGCATGCCGCCCGAGAGTTCGCCGGGCCGGGCGCTGGCCTTGTGCGACAGTGCCGCGAATTCGAGCAGTCGCGGAATGCGTTCCTGCATCTCGCGTTGCTTCAGGCCGAAGTAGCGGCCGAACACGGCGAGGTTCTCGGCGCAGGTGAAGTCGGGGTCCAGCGTGTCGAACTGCGTCACCACGCCGAGCTGCGCCTTGATGGCCAGCGCGTCCTGGGGCATGTGCAGGGTGGACCCATCGGCATGGAACTGCACCGTGCCGCCGTCCGGCGCGGTGAGGCCCAGGCACATGCGGATGGTGGTGGTCTTGCCCGCCCCGTTGGGGCCGATCACCCCCAGGCATTCGCCCGGCGCGATGGCGAACGACACACCGTCGACCACGGTGGTGTCGCCGTAGCGCTTGCGCAGGCCGGTGGCTTCGAACAGCGGTGGGGGCATGGAGCGGGATTTTGCAACACCCGCCGCACCGGCTCCCTCTACAGCGCGTGCACCACCAGGCGGAACTCCGGTTCCTCCGGGTAGGGGCGCACCTCGAAGCCCAGGCGGCGCATGAGCTTGAGCATCTTGCTGTTGTCCGCCAGCACCAGGCCCTGGATTTCGGCCAGGCCCCGCTCGCGCGCCACGTCCATGATGCTGTGCATCAGGCGGGTGCCCAGGCCCTGGTCGGCGAAGTCGTCGGCCACCAGCAGTGCGAACTCGCAGCTTGTCGGGTCGGGGTTGATGGCGTAGCGCGACACCCCGACGATGCGCTCGGTGGTCCGGGTCTCGCCCACGTCGCTGGCCGTGCGCTCGCGGTGCACGGCGACCAGGGCCATGTCGCGGTCGTAGTCGATGAGCGTAAAGCGCGCCAGCATGGAGGGCGGCAGCTCGGGGATGCGCGAGGCGAAGCGGAAGTAGCGGCTCTCGGGCGAGAGCTCGCGCACCAGGCGCTGGATCATCTGCGCGTCGTCGGGGCGGATGGGGCGCACCAGGTATTCGCCGCTGCCGTCCCTGCTGTGGCGCAGGGGCCAGGTCCGCTCGTGGCCCGCCGGATAGGGCTGGATGGACAGGTGGCCGTAGGGGCCGTGGTGGCCCGCGGCGGGCACGGCGGCCTCGGCGACGGTGATGCGTGCATCCACGGCCACGGCGCCTTCGGCATCGACGATCAGCGGGTTGATGTCCATCTCGCGCAGCTGGGGCAGGGCGCAGGCCATCTCGGACACGCGCAGCAGCACCTGCTCCAGGGCTTCGGTGTGGACGGCAGCGGCGCCGCGCCATTCGCCCAGCGTGCGCGCCACGCGTGCGCGGCCGATCAGGTGGCGGGCCAGGAACTGGTTGAGCGGCGGCAGTTCCATGGCGCGGTCGTCGATCAGCTCGATCATGGTGCCGCCGGCGCCGAAGGTGATGACGGGGCCGAAGGGGTCGTCGGTCACGAGGCCGATGCAGACCTCGCGCCCGTGGCGCGCACCCGCCATGGGCTGCACTGTCACGCCGTTCACGCGCGCGCCGGGCGCCAGGCGCGCCACGCGCTGCGCCATGGCCTCATAGGCGTCGCGCACGGCAGCGGCGTTGGGCACGCCCAGCTGCACGCCGCCCACGTCGGACTTGTGCGCGATATCGGGCGAGTCGATCTTGAGCGCCACGGGAAAGCCGAGCTGGGTGGCGATCATCATGGCCTCGTGGCCGCTGCGCGCGAGCAGGGTGCGCGTCACGGGGATGTGGAAGGCCGCGAGCAGCGCCTTCGACTCCATCTCGGTAAGGGTGGTGCGGCGCTCGGCCAGCACTCCCTCGATCAGCAGGCGCGCGCCTTCGATGTCGGGCTCGGCCAGGGCGGCGGCGCGCGGCGGCGGCGTCTGCAGCAGCAGGCGCTGGTTGTGGTGGTAGGTGGCGATGTTGCCGAACGCGCCCACGGCCGACTCCGGCGTGCGGAAGGTGGGAATCTGCGCGGCGCGCAGCGCCTCGCGCGCGGGCGCCACCGAGGTGTCGCCCATCCAGCAGGAGAGCAAGGGCTTGTCGGCGTCCGTGCCGGCGTCCTTGCGCGCATCGGCGACGGCTTGGGCCACGGCGGCCGCGTCCATGCCGGGCTTGGGCGAGAGCAGGGCGAGTACGCCGTCGACCTCGCGCTCGGCCAGCGCCGTGGCGATCGCCGCGCGGTAGTGCGCGGGAGTGGCCTCCTCCGAGAGGTCGATGAGATGGTGCAGCGTGGCCAATGCGGGCAGCTGCGGCGCCAGCCGGGCGCGGGCGGTATCGGACAGCCGGCCGACGTCCAGCCCGATGTCGCTCGCCCAGTCCGCTGCCAGCACGCCGGGCCCGCCGCCGTTGGTGACGACGGCCAGACGCCGGCCCCCAGGGCGGTGGCGCGAGGCCAGGCACTTGGCGGCCGAGAACAGCTCCACGAACGAGCGCACGCGCACCGCGCCCGCGCGGCGCAGCGCCGCGTCGAACACGTCGTCGCTGCCCACCAGGGCGCCGCTGTGCGTCTGAGCGGCCGCGCAGCCCGCTTCGTGGCGCCCTGCCTTGAGCACCACCACTGGCTTGGCGTTGGCGGCCGAGCGCAGCGCGCTCATGAAGCGGCGCGCATTCTGGATGCCTTCCATGCACACCGCGATGCTGTGCGTGCGCGGGTCGTTCGCCAGGAAGTCCAGGGCCTCGGCCAGGCCCACGCCGGAGTGGGCGCCCAGCGAGATCACGCTGGAAAAACCCACGGCGTTGCCGCCCGCCCAGTCGAGCACGGCGGCGGTGAGCGCGCCCGACTGGCTCACGAGCGCGAGCGGCCCTTCCTGCGCCAGCGGCCCCGCGGCGCTCGCGTTGAGCCGCAGGCTCGGGCGTTGCAGGCCCAGCGAATTGGGGCCCAGCAGGTGCACGCCTTCACGCTGTGCGATCCGGTGCAGCGAGGCGGCCAGCGGCGCGTCCACCCCGCTGCCCAGGACCAGGGCGGCGCGGCAGCGCAGGCGCGCGGCCACTTCGAGCCCCGAGGCCATCTGCCGGTGGGGCAGCGCGATGATGGCCAGGTCCGCGCGGCTGTGGGCCAGGTCGTGCAGCGTGCCGCCGCTGCCTTCGATGTCCAGGTGGGTCACGGTGCCCGTGAAGGCCTGCGCGCGCAGCGCGGCGAGCAACGCCTGCGCCTCCCGCGTGGGGGCGTCTGCGGCATCGGGCGGGCCCGCGAGCACGATGATCGAGCCGGGAGCGAACAAGGGGGTGAGGTAGTGCTTGTCCAGCATGGGGGCTGCTCCGGTGGATGGTGCGGTTGCTTCTGAATTGATAGCTTATAGCGCTTGAAAGACGAGGGCTATGGGTGGATTCTTGAAAAAGGCAGAAGGCGGACTCGGGATTCGGAGTTTGTTGACTTCCATCAATCGGCGTCTTGACGGGTGTCAGCAGAATTACCGATTGTTGTCTTTGTTACGTTCAGGAATACACCATGGCCTTGGAGGCTCCGTCCGAACCCGAGCATCCCCGGGAAGTTCAGCGCAGTGCGGCCCGCGCGTTCGATGCGTCGGTGCATGCCCACATGGCGCGCTCCTACAGCGGGCTGTCGCCCATCGCGCTGGCCTTGGCGCACGCCGACTGGGCCCTGCACCTGCTCGCCTCGCCGGGCCGCCAGGCGGTGCTGGCCCAGCGCGCGCTCGACCTCTCGCTGCAGGCCTGGCACAACGCCAGCGGCGGCGCGCACGAGTCCGAACCCGAGAAGGATGCCCGATTCGCCGATGCCGCCTGGCGCGAGTGGCCCTTCAGCGCGATCAAGGAAGGCTACAAGGCCATGGAAACCTGGTGGCGCGATGCTGCGCAGCAGGGCGGGGGGGTGTCGCGCCACCACCAGCACATGGTGAACTTCTTTACCAGCCAGGCGCTGGATGCGATCGCGCCGTCCAACTGGGCCCTCACCAACCCCGAGGTCCTGCGCTCGGCGCACGCCAGCCAGGGCCGCTCGCTGCACGAGGGCATGCGCTTTTTCCTGCAGGACCTGCGCGAGCATTTGAGCGCCCGTGCCGACACGCCCGCCGAGCATCTTGAGCCGCTGGAATACGCGGTGGGCAAGGACGTGGCCGTCACGCCGGGCAAAGTGGTCTTTCGCAACCACCTCATCGAACTGATCCAGTACCGACCCACCACGGCCAAGGTGTTGCCAGAGCCCGTGCTCATCGTGCCCTCGTGCATCATGAAGTACTACATCCTGGACTTGTCGCCGCACAATTCCATGGTCAAGTACCTCGTGGACCAGGGTCACACGGTGTTCATCATTTCCTGGCGCAATCCGGATGCATCGGACCGCGACCTCAAGATGCAGGACTACCTGAGTGCCGGCGTGCTTGCCGCCATGGCCGCCGCCAAGTCGCGCACCGGGGCCCAGCGGCTGCACACGGTGGGCTACTGCCTGGGCGGCACCTTTCTCGCGATCGCTGCCGCGGCGCTCGGGCGGCTGGCGCGCAAGAAGCAGGGCGAACGCACGGCCAAGGAGCAGGCGCTGATCCCCGCGGACCTGCCCGAACTGGCCTCGGTCATCCTGCTGGCCGCGCAGACCGACTTCACCGAGCCCGGCGAACTGGGCGTGTTCATCGACGAGGACCAGCTCGCCGCGCTGCGCCAGACCATGGCCGAGCGCGGATACCTCTCGGGCAAGCAGATGGGCGGCTCGTTCGTCTACCTGGCCTCGCGCGGGCTGCTGTGGGGGCGCAACACGCGCCGCTACCTTCTGGGCGAGGACGATGCGCGCTTCGACCTCATGAGCTGGAACGCCGACACCACGCGCCTGCCCGCGCGCATGCACACTGAGTACCTCGACGCGCTGTTCCTCAACAACGCGCTGGCCTCGGGCCGCTACCGCTTCGCCGGCTCCACCGTGGCGCTCATGGACATCAGCGCGCCCCTGATGGTGGTAGCCACCACGCGCGACCATGTGTCGCCCTGGAAGTCGGTCTACAAGATCCACCTGCAGACCGATACCCACGTCACCTTCGTGCTGGCCGAAGGCGGGCATAACGCGGGCATCGTCAGCGAACCCGGCCGCCCGCGCCGCAGCTACCAGATCGCGAGCGTGGAGGACGGCAGCGGCTGGATCGACCCCGACGACTGGAAGGCCCAGGCCCCCGTGGTGCAGGGCTCGTGGTGGGAGGCGATGCACGCCTGGATCCGGGAGCGCTCGGGCGCGCCGGCCAAGCCCCCCGCGATGCGGGCCGAGCACGCGGTATGCGACGCGCCCGGCACCTATGTCATGACACGCTATGCGGATTGAGCCTGCCAACGAGCACGAAGCCAACGCCGAGCACCTGCGCCGCCTGGTGGCACAGCTGGAAGCCCTGGGCGCGCGCATCGCGTTTCTTGCCCAGGCGCTGCGCCTGCCGCTGCAGACCCCCGCCGATGCGCAGGCCGCCCTGCAGTGCGATGCCGCCGGCACGCAGGGCCGCGAGGCCCGCATGCGCGAAGAACTGCGCGGCCTGCTGGTGCTGCGCTACGACATGTTCGTGCAGATCGCTGCGGACGAGAGCATCGGCGCGCAGGCCGCGCGCGACATCCTGCTGTATGCCAACGAACGGCTGTTGCGCAAGGGCTTCGCCTCGGGAGCGCCCGGCATCGATCTGCGACCGCTGTTCGACGGCATCGACGACTGAATCTCTTTCAACCTGGTTCCCATGACATCCAACCCATTCAGCCTGGCCGGCAAGAAAGGCCTCATCCTCGGCATCGCCAACGAGCACAGCATCGCCTGGGGCTGCGCACGCATGGCGCGCACCATGGGGGCCGACGTGGTGGCCTCCTGCCTCAACGACAAGGCCCGCAAGTTCGTGGAGCCGCTCACCGCGCCGCTGG
>JASLFM010000153.1 GCA_030150585.1 Acidovorax sp. | reverse complement strand
TGCAGATATTTGTGCAGCGGCGCATCAATGACCTTTTTATTGGCCGGCCAAGTCCCCTGCACCAGAGCCAGATAGGTCTTGCCCGTCTCGCGCTCGCGGAACTGATCCTGCAGATTGATGAGCGATGAGCGCTTTTTGGCCACCAGCAAGATGCCCGAGGTTTCTCTATCCAGGCGGTGCACCAGTTCCAGAAACTTGGCCTCGGGCCGCGCCTGACGCATTTGCTCGATGACGCCAAAGCTCACACCGGAGCCGCCATGCACGGCCACGCCAGCCGGCTTGGACAGCGCCACCACGTACTCATCCTCCAACAGGGCGGGAAAGTCCTTAGCCGGTGCAGGTCGTTCTGCTTTTTCAGCCACTTTCTCGGAAATCCGAACCGGTGGAATGCGCACGACGTCGCCGGCCTGCACGCGCGTTTCGGCGCTCACGCGTCCTTTGTTGATGCGCACTTCGCCACTGCGAATGATGCGGTAGACATGGGTTTTGGGTACGCCCTTGAGGTGGCGCAAAAGAAAGTTGTCCAGACGCTGTCCAGCGGAATCGGCATCGACTTCTACGAGCCGCACGGAGACCGCGGCTGCGTTCTGGGACCGGTCCTGTGCCGGTTTGCCCTCTATAATGTGTTTCACCTGTGCCGAGCTAGTTGTAAGTGGTTGATTCGCATGGAGTTTAGTCCAAACAGCCATTTCCCACCGCACAGGCAGGTCGATGCCCGTCAGTTTTACACACGCAAATTGCAGCCCGAAGCGCTGCAGCCGCCTGTGGAATCCTGGCAAAGGCTGACAAATTGAAACGCTGATACGGAATCTCATCCCGGTAGTTGTTCCAGGCCAAAGCCGCCTGCAACTGCCGGTGAATCACAACGAGCATGTGGATTTTTTGGACATGGATGATCAACTTCTGGGGCAGGGCTAGACCTGTTGCCGGGGTGAGCCGTGTGCAGAAAAGACCACCCACCTCCCTGGCGCGCCCCCCGGTTATGTTTACGCCTCGCATGCATGCGCGCCCTCTTTCGCTCGTCCCCCGGCCTGCACCTCCGCTACTGACTTGATTCCAGGTCAGTAGCGCAGTCCCGCACTGCCCCGATTCCTCATTCGTTTCAACGCGTTCGTCTGGCATCAAGGCTCCCTGTCGAGTCCATCTTTGATTACCAGTCAAAGGTGCGTTGGTCTGATGGCATGTGCCCTGACCAGCGCGCCCCATAAAACGAATAAAGGAAACGCATCATGAAACGGATGCTGATCAACGCAACACAGTCCGAAGAACGCCGCCTGGCCATTGTGGACGGCCAGAAGCTGCTGGACTACGAGATCGAAATCGAAGGCCGCGAACAACGCAAGGGCAATATCTACAAGGCGGTTGTCACCCGCGTGGAGCCCTCGCTCGAAGCCTGCTTCGTGGACTACGGCGAAGACCGCCACGGCTTTCTGCCCTTCAAGGAAATCTCCAAGCAATACTTTGCCGAGGGTGTCTCCCCCAGCCAGGCCCGCATCAACGATGTGATCCGTGAAGGCCAGGAATTGATCGTCCAGGTTGAGAAGGAAGAGCGTGGCAACAAGGGCGCGGCCCTGACCACCTTCATCTCGCTGGCCGGCCGCTATGTGGTGCTGATGCCCAACAACCCCCGTGGCGGTGGCGTTTCGCGCCGCATCGAGGGCGAGGATCGCGCCGAGCTCAAGGAGGCCATGGACCAGCTCGAGTACCCCAAGGGCATGTCCATCATCGCGCGCACTGCCGGCATCGGCCGCACCGCGCCCGAGCTGCAATGGGACCTGAACTACCTGCTCAAGCTGTGGAACGCCATTGACGGCGCTGCCAAGGCTTCCAAGGGCGCTTTCCTGATCTATCAGGAGTCCAGCCTGGTGATCCGCGCCATCCGCGACTATTTCAACAATGACATCGGCGACATCCTGATCGACACCGATGACATCTACGAACAGGCCCAGCAGTTCATGGCGCATGTGATGCCCGAGCATGCTGCCCGCGTCAAGCGCTACCGCGATGATGCGCCTCTGTTCAGCCGCTTCCAGATCGAGCACCAGATCGAGTCGGCCTACTCGCGCACCGTGACCCTGCCCTCGGGCGGCGCCATCGTGATCGACCACACCGAGGCCCTGGTCTCCGTGGACGTGAACTCGGCCCGCGCCATCAAGGGCGGCGACATCGAGGAAACCGCCACCCGCACCAACCTGGAAGCCGCCGACGAAGTGGCACGCCAGATGCGCCTGCGCGACCTGGGCGGCCTGATCGTGATCGACTTCATCGACATGGAGGAGAGCAAGAACCGCCGCGAGGTCGAGAACCGCCTGCGCGATGCGCTGCGCCAGGACCGCGCCCGCGTGCAGTTCGGCACCATCAGCAAGTTCGGCCTCATGGAAATGAGCCGCCAGCGCCTCAAGCCCGCCCTGTCCGAAGGCGCGCACATCAACTGCCCGCGCTGCGGCGGCTCCGGCCACATCCGCGACACGGAAAGCTCGGCGCTGCAGATCCTGCGCATCATTCAAGAAGAATCGATGAAGGACAACACCGCCGCCGTGCACTGCCAGGTGCCGGTGGAAGTGGCCTCCTTCCTGCTCAACGAGAAGCGCACCGAGATCGCCAAGATCGAACTCAAGCAGCGCGTTTCCGTGCTCATGGTGCCCAACAAGTCGCTGGAGACGCCGCACTACAAGCTCGAGCGCCTCAAGCACGACGACCCGCGCCTGGACCACCTGGATGCCAGCTACAAGCTCGCCGAGGAAGTGGAAGACCCCACCACGGTGACGCGCCGCTCGCAGGAGCCCACCAACAAGCAGACCCCGGTGATCAAGGGCGTGCTGCCCGACGCTCCCGCCCCGGTGGCCGAGCAGCGCCCCGAGGGTGCCCAGCGCCCCCGCGCTACCGAGAACGCACAGCAGCGCAACCCGCGCCAGGCGCCGGCCCAGGCTGCACCCGCAGCCCC
>JASLFM010000074.1 GCA_030150585.1 Acidovorax sp. | reverse complement strand
CAGCGACCGCATCGCCGAGGCCGTGGGGCCGTTCGGCCACCGCGTGTTCACCGATTCGGCGCCCGTGCTTGAAGCCGAACTGGCCAGCCGCAGCGGCCAGGGCTGGCGGGGCAAGCACACGCTGGTGCTGAGCCGCGAGGCAGGGTCGATGTTCTTTCTCGGCGAGATCTACGTGGACATGCCGCTCGACCCCACCTCCGCTGTGAGCGCCCACTGCGGCAGCTGCCAGGCCTGCATCGACGTGTGCCCCACGCGCGCCATCGTGGCGCCGCATCGCGTGGACGCACGGCGTTGCATCTCGTACCTCACCATCGAGCACGCAGGCCCCATCCCCACCGAGCTGCGCCCACTCATGGGCAACCGCGTCTACGGCTGCGATGACTGCCAGCTTGCCTGCCCCTGGAACAAGTTCGCCCAGCCGAGCCGCCTGCCCGACTTTGACGCGCGCGCAGGGCTCACAGGCCAGTCGCTGGCCGATCTGTTCGCCTGGGACGAGGCCACGTTCCTGCGCCAGACCGAGGGCGGCCCCATCCGCCGCATTGGCCATGAACGCTGGCTGCGCAACCTCGCCGTGGGGTTGGGCAATGCGCTGCGCGGCGCTGATGCGGCGCTGGCGCCCCGGCTGCGGGCGGCTTTGCTTGCCAGGGCCGATGACCCCAGCGCCCTGGTGCGGGAGCATGTGGCCTGGGCGCTGTCGCAGCGGCTGGAACCATCGGGCGATTGACTATTGCCGGGTGCGGTGGCAGATTGGAGCGATACCGTCGAGGGGGAGTCCCATGGCATTGCTTCAGTCGCTTGAGCTGGGTGCTTTGGTGCAGGTACTTCAGGATGCACCCGTGGGGGCGTTGGTGGTGGAGCGTTCCAACCCCGTGGTGCTGTACGCCAACCGCGCCATCGAAGCCATGCTGGGCTACGAGGGCCAGGGGCTGCGCCAGGTGTCCCTGGCGAGCCTCATCCCCCAGCAGGCCCGCTCCCGGCATGACGAATGGATGCGGGCCTATTTCCAGGATCCCCATGCCCGTCCGATGGGCGCCGCGCAGACTCTCTATGCCTTGCACCGCGAAGGGCAGAGTGTGCCCGTGGAGATCGCGCTGGCGCCGCAGATTGTGGACGGTCGCCAGTGCGTGGTGGCCTACGTGTCCAACATCAGCTCGGTCGCCCGGCTTCAGCGGCGCCTGGAGCGCGTGCTGTCGGTGCTGCCGCTGGGGGTGCTCATCGCCGACGAGGACGGCACCATCCGCGAGTGCAACCCGGCGCTGGAGGAGCAGTTCGGCTACGCCGTGGGCAGCCTGGTGGGCCAGCCGCTGGACCGGCTGCTGCCCCGGCGGCTGCATGCGGTGCACAAGGAGCATGTCGCGGGCTACCGCAAGGACCCCACGCCCAGGCGCATGGGCATCGGCCGGGACTTGACGGCGCTGCACAGCACGGGCGTGGAGTTCCCCGTCGAAGTGGCGCTCAGCAGCGTGGATACCGACGAGGGACGGCAGTTGATCGCCGTGGTGAGCGACATCACCGCGCGCAAGGGCGCGGAGGACACGCTGCGGCAGATCAATGCGCAGCTCGAGGAGTTCACCTACGTGGCTTCGCACGATCTGCGGTCTCCGCTGCGCGGCATTGCCGACCTGTTCACGTGGATCAAAGAGGACATACCGGCCGAGCAAATGACGCCCTCGATCGCGCAGAACCTGGAGCGGGTGCAGGTGCGCATCGAGCGGTGCGAGCGCATGATCGACGACTTGCTGGACTACGCCAGGGCCGGCCAGCGCGACAGCAAGACCACCATGGTGAACCTGGGCGACCTGGTCGATGAGATCGCAGGCACCATCCGGGTGCCGCAAGGGTTCGAGATCGTCCGCCAGATCGATGCGGCCCCGTTCCAGGGGCACCGCACGCCGCTGGGAACCTGCATCAGGAACCTGCTGGACAACGCCATCAAGCACCACGGCGGGGAGCGGGGGCGCATCGCCGTCACGGCCACGGACCTGGGGCGCTTCCTCGTGCTTTCGGTCGAGGACGACGGCGAGGGCATTCCCGAGAGCGCCTACCAGCGGGTGTTCAAGCTTTTTCACCGGGCAACGGCGGCCTCGCAAGGGCACGGTGTGGGCCTCGCGCTGACCCGCCGGATTGTCAATGCCCATGGTGGGTCGATCGTGCTTGAGCGCAGTGCCGGCCTGGGTGGCGCCTGCTTTCGGATTCACTGGCCACGTGTGGCAATGAAGGGAGTGCAAGATGACTGACGAGCAGAGCGGGCGGCGGTTCGGGGTCCTGCTGGTGGACGACGACGAGGTGGCGTGCGAGGGCGTCATGCGCAGCCTGCGCAAGAACAACATCCATTGCCAGATCGTGCTGGCGGAAGACGGGCTGGAGGCGCTGCAGATTCTGCGCGAAGAGCACCCCGCCAAGGCCATCCAGGACCCGTTCCTCGTGCTGCTGGACCTCAACATGCCCCGCATGGACGGCTTCGAATTTCTGGAGGCCGTGCGCAGTGACCCCTCGCTCAAGGAGACCGTGGTCTTCGTGCTCACCACGTCGGGGCGCGATGCAGACCGCGCCCGCGCCTACAGCGAGAACGTGGCCGGCTACATGGTCAAGTCGCATGTCGGCCCGCAATTCTCGCTGCTCGCGGGGTTCCTCGAGAAATACGGGCAAGCGGTGCAATTCCCGTGAGGTGCCAGGCCTGTCCATGCTGAACGCCAACGAAACCCTGCACCAGCCCATCCGCGCCTTGGTGGTGGATGACGACGACGTCGACCGCGAGCGGCTGGCGCGCCTGTTGGCCAAGTACAGCCGCCCCATCGAGGTGGCCGAGTCCGCCTCCAAGAGCGAGGCGCTGCAGGTGCTGCAGGGCCACAGCCGGCACTTTTCGTTCATCTTCCTCGACTTCAAGCTGGAGGACGGCGACGGGCGGGAGCTCCTGCCCGACATCTGGGAGCAGGTGGGGGCGGACTGCGTGGTGATCGCCGTCACGGGCAATGGCACCGAGCAGTCGGCTGCGGAGGCCATCAAGCTCGGCATCCACGAGTATCTCAGCAAGCACGAGCTATCGGCGGATCGCGTGGTGAACGCCATCGACGACGGCCTGCGCTGGCTCGAGGACAACAAGCGCACGCGCGAGATGGAGAGCGCGCTGCTGCACCGCAGTCTGCACGACCCGCTGACCGACCTGTACAACCGGCATGTCTTCTTCGAGCGGCTGGAGCACCAGTGCGCGCTCTACCGGCGCGAGGAAACGGCCTGCGCCGTGCTCGTGATCGATCTGGACCAGTTCAAGCAGATCAACGACCGCCTGGGCCATGATGTGGGCGACGTGCTGCTCGTGCAGGCGGCCCACCGCATGCGCGACACGATCCGCGAAATCGACACGATCGCACGGATCGGCGGCGATGAATTCGCCTGCATCATGCCCGGGGTGCGCACGCTGCGCCAGGCCGCGGCGCTGGGCGGAAAAATCTCCGCCTGCCTGGACGCCCCCTTTGCCCTGGGGGCGGAGATGGTCCGCGTCGGGGCTTCCGTGGGCATTGCGGTCTGTCCGCAGCACGGGTGCGATCCGCACACCCTCATCAACCGTGCGGACAACGCCATGTACCGCGCCAAGCGCAGCATCGAAGGCGTGGTGCTCTACGACGAGCTCGAGCCTTCGAGCACCAATCCGCTGGACCGCCCGGTGCTGCTGGGCGAGGCGGAAGAGGCGCTGCAGCGGCAGGAATTCCAATGGCACTGGCAGCCCAAGGTGGACCTGGCAACCCGCCAGGTGGCGGGTTTCGAGGCCCTGGCACGCTGGTCCCACCCCAAGTTCGGGGACATTGCCCCGGACCTGTTCATCAAGGCCATCGAGAACACCAAGCTCATCTGGCCCTTCACCCTGGCCACGATCGATGCCGTGCTGGCCCAGCTGCGCTCGCTCGGTCCGCGGTACAGCCACCTGGGCACCTCCATCAACATCTCCGCCAAGCTGCTGCAGTACGACAAGTTCGTGCCCGATTTGCTGGCGCGGGTGAAAGCGTCGGGCCTGGACCCGGGGCGCCTGAGCCTGGAACTGACCGAGACCACCCTGATCAGCAACCACACCCAGGCGCGGGCCGTGCTCAGCGAGCTCAACGAAAACGGCATCCGTATCTCGATCGACGACTTCGGCGCTGGCTTCACCTCGTTCAGCTACCTGCGGGACTTCTCCGTCACGGAAATCAAGATCGACAAGACCTACGTGCAGTCGATCTGCGAGCGCTCGTTCGACCAGGCCCTCGTGCGCTGCATCGCCACCTTCTGCGAAAGCCAGGATCTGCTGTTGGTTGCCGAAGGGGTAGAGACCGAAAGCGCGTGGAGCAAGCTCGTGGAGCTGGGGTGCCGCTATGGCCAGGGCTACGGCATCGCGCGCCCCATGCCTTTCCACCAGGTGCCGGGCTGGCTGGCGCAGTGGGGCTAGCGGAGCACGGCCAGCGCGAACGGCAGGCTCGCCACGCCCAGCACCGTCGACAGCGTCACGAGCCCCGCCACATAGGGCCCGTTGTACCCCATGCGCGCCGCGAGCACATAGCAGGTCGAGGCCGTGGGCAGGGCCGAGAAGGCCAGCAGCACCGAGGTCTGCACGGCATCCAGTGCCAGCAGCCGCGCCATGCCGAAAGCGATCAGCGGCTGTGCCAGGTGGCGGATGGACAGCACCGCCACGGACAGCGCCTTGCTGCGGGTGAGCAGCCCGAACTGCATGCCAGCGCCCGCGGCCATGAGGCCAAGCGCCAGGGATGCGGCGCTGATGCGGCTCACCGTGGGGTTGAGCCAGTCCGGAATGCGAAAGCCCAGCAGGTTCGCCACCAAGCCCGACACCGTGGCGACGATGAGTGGGTTGCGCGCCAGCTCGCGCACAAACCCGTGCTGGCCTGCGCGTGCCATGGGCCATACGGCCGCCACGTTGAATAGGGGCACGCACACCCCGATGAGCACGGCGATCAGCAGCAGCCCCTGCGGGCCTGCGAGCCGCTCGGCCAGTGCAAGGCCGATGAAGGAGTTGAAGCGGAAGGCGACCTGTGCACTGGCAGCGTGGTCGCGCGCATCAATGCGCTTGCCGAGCCAGGGCCAGCGCGGCAGGCTGTAGGCCAGCGCGATGCCCAGCAGTCCCGATAGGGCGCCGGCCGCGATCAGGCCCGAGGCAGCGCCCAGGTCCACGGGGCTCTTCACGATGGACTGGAACAGCAGCACCGGAAACAGCAGGTAGTACACCAGGCTTTCGACGGGCTGCCACACCGAACGGTTGAGGGCCGTGTAGCGGCACAAGAGGTAGCCGAAGAGGATGAGGGAGAAGTCGGGGAGAAGCAACTGCGCGTAGTTCACCGCAGCGAGGATACCGCGCGCACGGCGTGCGTGCTGACTTCGGTTTTCGCGCGCCTGGCAGGGCGGCTGCAGGGGAAATCCCCTAGGCCAAGGGGCGCCTCTGTCAGGAATTTGCAGGGGGTAGCGTTTAGGATGGCCCACTTTCCAAGTTGCACACACACCAAAAGGAGACGCTTCATGCACCGTCGAATCTGGTTGGGCCTTGCCATTACCCTGGCTGCAGGCACCACGTTCGCTCAAAGCTACCCCAACAAGCCCGTGCGCCTGGTGGTGCCCTTCGCGCCTGGCGGGACCACCGACATCATTGCCCGCGTTATCGCCGACCCGCTGGGCAAGGCCATCGGCCAGCCCGTGGTGGTGGACAACAAGGGCGGCGGCGGCGGCACCATCGGTGCGACCGAGATAGTGCGCGCCGTGCCGGACGGCTACAACCTCGGCGTGGCCACCGTGTCCACCACGGCCACCAACCCGGCCATCAATCCCAAGACGCCCTACAACCCGGTGACGGACTTCACGCCCATCATCAACATCGCGGCCACGCCCAACATCATTGCCGTGCACCCGAGCTTCCCGGCCAAGAACTATGCAGAGTTCGTGGCCGTGCTCAAGAAGAACCCGGGCAAGTACTCCTACTCCTCTTCCGGTACCGGCGGCATTGGCCACCTGCTGATGGAGCTGTACAAGAGCCTCTCGGGCACCTTCGTCACGCACATTCCCTACCGCGGCGCGGGCCCGGCCCTCAACGACACCGTGGCGGGCCAGGTGCCCATGATCTTCGACAACCTGCCCTCGGCGCTGCCTTTCATCAAGGCGGGCAAGCTGGTGCCCATCGTGGTGTCGGCGCCCCAGCGCGTGACGGCGCTGCCCAACGTGCCTACCTTCAAGGAAGTGGGGCTGGAGCCCGTGAACCGCATGGCCTACTACGGTATCCTCGGCCCCAAGGGCCTGCCCAAGGAGGTCGTGGACCGGATCGCCGACGGCACGAAGAAGGCGTTGTCCGACCCGGCCGTGAGAAAGCGCATCGAGGACACGGACTCCATCATCATCGGCAATACGCCCGAGCAGTTTGCCGAGCAGATCAAGGCCGAGTTCGACATCTACAAGAAGGTCGTGCAGCAGCAGAAGCTCACGCTGGACTGATCCCCAGCCCGCAGGGATGCAAGGCCGCCGCGCGCCAGCGGGCGGCCTTTTTTCATCGCCGGGCCGCCCCAAGATGAAAACGCCCCTCCTGGAGGGGCTGCGACCACACGCAGTGGGGAGCGTGGGGTGCCCTTTTCATGTCTAATCCCGAGCATGCTCGAGGACAGCCAGAACGCCATAGATACCTTCATCGACGCTCTGTGGCTGGAGGACGGCCTCTCGCGCAACACCCTCGCGGCCTATCGGCGCGACCTCGCGCTCTATGCGGGCTGGCTCGCGCGGCAGGAGCCACCGCTGGCCCTGGATGCCACGGCCGAGCACCACCTGCAGGCCTACTTCGCCGCGCGGCATGGAGAGACCCGCGCCACCTCGGCCAACCGGCGTCTGACGGTGCTGCGCCGCTACTTCCATTGGGCGCTGCGCGAGCGGCGCATCACGCAGGACCCGACGGTGCGCCTGCAGGCCGCGCGCCAGCCGCTGCGCGTACCCAAGACGCTCTCGCAGATGCAGGTCGAAGCCCTGCTGCGCGCGCCCGACGTGGGCACGCCGCTGGGCCTGCGCGACCGCACCATGCTGGAGCTGATGTACGCCAGCGGCCTGCGCGTGACCGAGCTCGTCACGCTCAAGACCTTCCACCTCGGCCTAGCCGAGGGCGTGCTGCGCGTGATGGGCAAGGGCGGCAAGGAGCGGCTCGTGCCGTTCGGCGAAGAGGCGCACGCCTGGCTGCAGCGCTACCTGGCCGAGGCGCGCGGCGCCATCCTGGGCGGGCAGCAGACCGATGACCTGTTCGTGACCCAGCGCGGCAGCGGCATGACGCGTGTGATGTTCTGGGTCATCGTCAAGAAATGTGCACAGCTGGCAGGCATCACCGCGCCGCTGTCGCCCCACACGCTGCGCCATGCGTTCGCGACGCACCTGCTCAACCACGGCGCCGACCTGCGCGTGGTGCAGCTGCTGCTGGGGCATGCGGACATTTCCACCACCACCATCTACACCCACGTGGCGCGCGAGCGGCTCAAGGCGCTGCACGCGCAGCACCATCCGCGCGGGTAGGGGCGCAATCCTTCCCGTGGGCTCAGGCCAGGCCAAAGATAATCACGCATACCAATTGCATATACCAACAAGGAGACACCCCATGACCATCAAACGCTCGGCCACCGCCATGGCCCTGGCCGGCACGGCCACCCTGGCGCTCGCGCAGGCCTGGCCTGCGGCCAAGCCCATCCGCCTTATCGTGGGCTATCCGCCGGGCGGCGGCATCGACTTCGCGGCGCGCACCGTGCAGGCGCCGCTGCAGGAGGCGCTGGGCCAGCAGATCGTGGTGGACTACAAGCCCGGCGCCAGCGGCATGCTGGCTGCGGGCGAGCTCACGCGCGCCGCGCCCGACGGCTACACGCTGCTGCTGGCCAATACCGGCCCATTCGCGATCGCGCCGGACCTGCAGGCCAAGATGCCCTACGACCCGCTCAAGCAGTTCACCTACGTGGGCCAGATCAGCCAGGGCAGCTACATCGCGGTCACGCGGCCCGACCATCCGGCCAAGAACCTCAAGGAGTGGGTGGACTGGGCGCGCGCCAATGCGGGCAAGGTGAACTTTGCCTCGGGCGGCACCGGCACCTCCACGCA